>JAFVAA010000315.1 GCA_017476305.1 Lachnospiraceae bacterium | reverse complement strand
TCCGGCGGTGCAAGAATGCAGGAAGGAATTCTTTCCCTTATGCAGATGGAAAAAACAGCTGCTGCAGTTGGACGTTTGGGTGATGCCAACTTGTTTTACTGCACCGTGTTGACAGACCCAACAACCGGAGGTGTGACTGCCAGTTTTGCAATGCTTGGTGATGTGATAATGGCAGAACCAGGTGCCTTGGTAGGATTTGCCGGTCAAAGAGTTATTAAGCAGACGATAGGGCAGGATTTGCCGGAAGGATTTCAAACTGCAGAGTTTCAAGCTGAACATGGTTTAATCGACGGTGTCGTGGAAAGACGACGACTGAAAAAAATGATGCAGTTTTTGACCATCACAAATCGATTCGATGGCAGAAATATGGAAATAAAAAGCGAATATAAAAAAAGCTTTTTGGGATTATCTAAAAGGATAATAAAGGGCAGAATTGCGCCACAAAAGAGTGCTTGGGAGCGAGTTAAATTAGTCAGGAATCTGGATCACCCTTCAACACTTGAGTATATAGATAAGATTTTTGATATATTTGTTGAGCTAAAAGGAGACAGGCATTTTTCGGACGACCGCGCAATCGTTGGTGGAATTGCTATGATTGAGGGACATCCAGTCACGGTGGTGGCTGAGGATAGAGGCAAGAATTTAGAGGAATGCTTGGAAAGAAACTTTGGCATGCCAAATCCGGAGGGGTATCGCAAGGCTCTTCGTCTGATGAAGCAAGCAGAGAAATTCCGCAGACCAATTATTAGCTTTATTAATACATCAGGTGCATTTTGCGGTATTGAAGCAGAAGAACGTGGGATAGGTGAAGCTATAGCGGTCAACCTGTTGGAGATGTCAAAGCTAAAGGTGCCGGTTTTGTCAATCATTGTAGGGGAAGCCGGAAGCGGAGGTGCATTGGCGACGGCGGTGGGAAACGAGGTTTGGATGTTTGAAAATGCAACTTATTCTATCCTGACGCCGGAGGGATACGCTTCCATTCTTTGGAAGGATGCGTCGAGAGCTGAAGAAGCTGCGGAAAAAATGCATATTACGGCACAGGATTTATTACGTTTAGAAATTATTGATTATATTATTCCGGAGTACGGAGGTGCAACTCGTGAAAATGTTGCCGAGATGGCTGATGATATTCGTATGAAAATTGTTAGATTCCTAAAGTCATATGGGAACAAGACAGAAGAAGAACTGGTTGCGGAACGATATAATAGATTTCGAAGGATGTAGAAGATATGAGAATAATTGATGCAGAATGGGAAAAAAGGAACTTGGGCGTAACATGTTATGAATGTGTAGTGGAAAAACCAGATAAGCTTGAAGAGGTGAGCGAAACCATACCAAGGCTGAATGAACGCGATTATATTGTTGTTCGGATTCCGTCTGTACGAACTGATGTCATGCCGCACTTTCAGAAATCAGGTTATTCATTTATGGAGGCGGCTATCCTGCTGGAAAATCGCTTGTCAGAGCGTACTTTTCCGAAAAAAATGGGAAAAATTTTAGAGAAAATTACGTGGGAACAAATGAACTCTGAAGATTTAAAATTACTATACAATGAGATACGGAAAGGTATTTTCAAGACGGATCGCATTGTATTGGATCCGTTTTTTTCAAAAGATCAAGCGGCTCACCGCTATGAGTGTTGGACGAAGGATCTGGTAAAAGGAGGCGATATTCCTTATAAGGTAGCATACCAGGGAAAAGTGGTAGGGTTCTTTTTGAATAAAGAGGTAAAACAGGGGGTTTTTGATGGGCTGCTTGCGGGAACTTACAGCGAATATGAAGGTTCGGGAATGGGCGTATGCATTCAGTTTGCTGGCTTGGAGTATGCAAGAGAAAAAAATGGGAAAAAATATATTGGTCATGTTTCAGCCAATAATCCTGCGGTATTCTAAACTGCGTTGTCCATAGGATTTACGGTTAAACAAATAGATTACATATTTATAAAACACAATTAGGAGGGAAAAACTATGACGGAAAAAGAAAAAATTATGATTATCGAAGAAAGTATGGATCTTGACGAGGGAACGCTTTCAACTGAAGATGTTTTGGACGATTTTGACGAATGGGACTCTTTGGCAGTGCTTTCATTTATTGCACTTGTCGAAGAGCGGATGCATAAAAATGTAGATGCGGCTGAACTCAAAAAGGTAGTTACGGTTGCGGATGCATTGACGTTGATGTGACAGTTGAATATTCGGCTTGTATTTGAATTTTGTTAAGTAATATACCATCATCAAGGATTATATGAAGAGCCGTTTATGCTAATGGAGGGTATATATTGTCAAATGTGTAATGATTTTAATTTTACCGATAAAGTCTATATTGTGACCGGTGCCTCGTCAGGTCTTGGAAGGAAAGTGGCAAAATGTTTATCAGATTATGGGGCAATCATTGTACTGACAGGTAGAAACCAGACACAGTTGGAAACAACTGAAATAGATTTGGCTGGATGTGGTCATCTTATATATATGAAAGATCTATTGGATGATGACTATACGGATTTGTTTGATTTTATTCATAGCAATGGGAAAAGAATAGATGGCATTGTTCATTGTGCGGGAATAGCACCTATTATTCCTTTACCATCTTTAAATAGGAAATGGGTCGAGCAGTGTATGAAAGTTAACTTCTATTCGTTGGTGGAATTAATGAGGTTGTATTCAAAAAAGAAGTATAGAAGTGAAAAAGGTTGTGTAGTAGCTGTATCCTCTATTTCATCATATTACCCAGACAAATGTCAGACAGTTTATGCCGCATCTAAAGCAGCGCTTAATACTGCTGTTCAGGGAATGGCATTAGAACTGGCAAAAAAAAACGTTAGGATAAATGCCGTTGTCCCCGGCAGCATGGATACAGAAATGTCATTAAAAGCATTTCACGACATGGGTGAAGTCAACAAAGAAAGAAAGCTGTCCAAACAGATTCTCGGACTTACAGATGCCAATGATGTGGCGAAGGTCGTTATGTTTCTTCTAAGTGATATGTCAAACGCAATTACAGGAAGAACTATATTTGCTGATGGTGGGTACATAAATTTTTGAGAGTTATGAAATATAAAGCAAAAAAATACATTATATTTGTGGAAACATCCG
>JAFVAA010000314.1 GCA_017476305.1 Lachnospiraceae bacterium | reverse complement strand
TCTACACCCTGATCGATGATGCGGTAGCGCGTGTGATGAAAGCAAAGGGCGGCTTCATCTGGGCTTGTAAAAACTATGATGGCGATGTGATGAGTGATATGGTCTCCTCCGCGTGCGGCTCGCTTGCCATGATGACTTCCGTGCTCGTATCTCCGAGCGGCGTTTATGAATACGAAGCAGCACATGGAACGGTGCAGAGACATTATTATAAGCATTTAGAGGGAGAGGAGACCTCTACGAATTCCGTAGCAACTATTTTTGCGTGGACAGGAGCACTAAGGAAGCGTGGAGAGCTTGACGGGATAAAAGAACTCTGTGATTTCGCGGATAAGCTGGAAAAAGCGACACTTGGCACGATTGAGAGCGGAAAAATGACGAAGGATTTAGCATTGATTACGAGCTTAAAGGATGTAACAGTGCTAAACAGTGAAAATTTTATCAAGGCAATTCGAGAAGAATTAGAAAAGACTCTTGCATGATTTGAAATTTACTGCTATAATAGTAGAGCAGTGTTTTAGTGGCTGTATATCATAGTAGGTGATATACAGCAGTTTTACGGCGTGTGGCTCAGTTTGGTAGAGCGCATCGTTCGGGACGATGAGGCCGCAGGTTCGAATCCTGTCACGCCGATTATGATGAGATCTGGAAGAGGACGGATTGTGTTAGGAAAATAAGTACGTTTTTAATTTTGTTACTGTTCACTGGTATATTTGAAGCTCTGGCTGCTTTAGACGGAGGATTTCGGGATGAGTGGGGAGTGGCAATTGTGTTACTATTCGCAGGTAGAACGGCTGTGAAGGGTAACACAATTTTTATATACAGAAATGAGGGACATATATGGCAATTGACTTACTTTTAACGGACATATTTGATGTAGAGGATTTACAGAAGTTTCAGGATGCTTTTGCAGGCATGGGAAAGTTTTCTGTAGGATTTTCAGATGCGAACGGTGTGGCGGTTACAGAACATCATTCGAAATGCAGTCTTTGCAGCAGGATTCACAGGGGCACCAGAGAGGGACTTCGCTGGTGTGAACAGTGTGATAAAAAGGCGGCAGAAAAAGCGAATGAAGAAGGAAGGGGATATCTGGTCTACAGCTGCCATGCGGGATTGGTGGACTTTGTGGTGCCAATCGAGGTGCAGGATGAAGTGATCGGTATGCTGGTAGGTGGTCAGGTGCTGACAGAGCCGATGTCCGAAGAGCGCATGGCAAAAAATGCAGAGAGGTACAATGTCTCTTTGAAAACCTATAAAGAAGAGGCGGAAAAAGTTCCCGTGATGCCGAAAAAGGTGATACAGAAAACGGCAGAGTTTCTGTCCACGGTAGTCGGACAGCTTACATATATGGCATATAAAAGATACCAGACGATGCAGATTCAGGATTTTGTAGAGCAGGAAGCAAATATGAAGTCGGACTTTCTGGCGAACATGAGCCATGAGATCCGCACGCCGATGAATGCCATCATCGGTATGGCAGAGATGGCGCTTCGCGAGGATCTGCCGATCGACGCGAGAGAACATGTCCACCAGATCAAGGTGGCAGGAAACTCTCTGCTTGCGATCATAAATGATATCCTGGATTTCTCAAAAATTGAATCCGGAAAGATGGATATCAATATGGTCGAGTATAATCCTATGAGCATCGTAAATGATATTGCAAATATCATTATGACGAGAATCGGGGATAAGGATTTAGAGCTGATCGTGGCAGCGAATCCGAAGATTCCGAAGCAGCTCATGGGGGACAATATCCGTATCAAACAGGTCATTACAAACCTGGCAAATAATGCGGTGAAGTTCACGCCGGAAGGACGTGTGCTTCTCCGGATCGACTATGAAGAGGGCGAAAACCGGATGGTGACGTTAAAGTGTTCTGTGGAGGATACCGGAATCGGCATTAAGAAAGAGGATTTAGGAAAACTTTTCCAGTCCTTCCAGCAGGTAGACAGCAAACGTAACCGGAACATCGAGGGAACCGGATTGGGACTTGCGATTTCGAAGCAGCTTGTGACTTTGATGAATGGGAACATCTGGGTGGAAAGTGAATATGGTAAGGGTAGTAAGTTTGCCTTTACCCTGCCGCAGCTCGTTTTAGATGATGCTCCTTCCGTGACGGTGGATGACGGAGTGATGGCAGCAGGGCTGGGAAGTCAGACCTTTGTCATGAAAAATATTGCAAAGAGTCTGGAGCAGTTAGGCGGGCAGTTTGCACTGATTGGCTCTGAGGATAAACTGGATCTGATTTTGAAGCATAGGATCAAACATCTCTTTTTGGAGGAGAAGGACTTTACGGATGGGGTGAAGGCGTTTTTAGAGGCGCATACGGAAATTACCGGTGTGGTAATCGTGGACTTTAAGGGAGATGTGAACAGTTCCATTCCGAATGTCATCCGGGTGAGAAAACCGCTCTATGCAGTGAACATTGCAGCTATTTTGAAGGGCGAGGATTTATATAAAGAGGCGAAGTTTGATGACGGAAGGGTGGATTTTGAGTTCATCGCACCGGATGCGGAGGTGCTTCTCGTAGATGATAATGAGATCAATCTTAAGGTGGCTTCCGGGCTTATGAAGCCTCTGCAGCCGAAGATCGATACTGCGCTCAGTGGAAAGATCGCGCTGGAGATGATCGATAAAAAGCACTATGACATCATCTTCATGGATCATATGATGCCGGAGATGG
>JAFVAA010000313.1 GCA_017476305.1 Lachnospiraceae bacterium | reverse complement strand
TTCGGCATCAGCTTCCGAAGAACCCTGCCCTGCTCCGGATAGGTAGCTCCAATCACGCAGCCGACATTACTGTAGCTTTTGCCCATACAGTCCTTCCCCCACTCTGTGACCTTCTCTGCGACCATCTCATATAAAGGCTTTCCATCCACCTTCTGATCCTGAAACTCCCCACTCGACGGATTTGAGGTTTTTACTAAAACGAAAATTCCTTTTTTCTCTGCCTTACACACATCCACAAACGGCTTCACCCCATCCGTCCCCAGATACGGATTTACCGTGACAAAGTCCTCATCAAAGCCCGGCAAAAATGTGTTTCCTATCTTTACCTTTCCCAAATGTCCTACAGCATATGCTTCCGAAGTAGAACCAATATCCCCGCGCTTCACATCACCGATGACGACAAGCCCCTTTTCCTTACAGTAGTCCACAGTTCTTTTAAATACCTGCAGTCCCGGAATCCCAAACTGCTCATACATCGCAATCTGCGGCTTGACTGCAGGGATTAAATCACAGGTAGCATCGATAATTTCTTTATTGAACAGCCAGATTGCCTCCGCTGCTCCCAACAGGGTTTCCCCGTATTCCTCATAATTTTCCTCCTGAATCGCCTTTGGCACGAACTTCAGTGTCGGATCTAAGCCCACTACGATTGGTGCCTGTTTCTCCTGAATTTTCTGAATTAACGTATCAATCATCTGTCTTTTCCTCCTGTTTTTCTATTCTTTCTATCCGTTCATCGTTACTGCTCACAGCCGTTCTGTCTGCGAATAACATGAACCTGTTCATCCCCTCTAAAACGGCATTTCATACACCACTTTTCCATCTGTCATAGTCATTAAAATCCTTCCATACACCTTTTTCCCTGCAAACGGAGTATTTTTTCCCTTCGAAAAAAAGGTCTCCGGATCAATCTCGTATTCCGTGTCAAGCTCTGCAATTACTAAATCAGCCGCCTTTCCGACAGCCAGATTTCCTTTATCAATGCCTAACACCTTCGAAGGATTCACACTCATCTTTTCCACCAGCTCAGAAAGCGTCAAAACCCCACCCTTGACCAGCTCTGTATAGCTGATAGCAAAGGAAGTCTCCAGACCTACGATTCCAAACGGTGCCTTTTTCATCGACTGATTTTTTTCCTCTGCACCGTGCGGGGCATGGTCTGTGGAAATCACATCCAGGGTGCCGTCCCGAAGTCCTTCCCGTAAGGTCTTTACATCCTCTCTGCTTCTAAGCGGCGGATTCATCTTGAACCGTCCGTGATCCTCCGTAATCTCCTCATCACACATGGTAAAATGATGCGGGCACACCTCCCCGGTCACAGGAAGGCTCTGTTCCTTTGCGAACCGGATCAGACGGACACTGTCTGCCGTAGAGCAGTGACACAGATGAAGCCTGTTTCCCGCTTCCTTTGACATCAGAATATCTCTCGCCACAATCACATCCTCTACTGCATTCGTAATCCCCGGAAGTCCCAGGCTTTCCGCCTTTTTCCCGGCATTCATCACACCCCCGTCTACTAAAGGCTTGTCCTCACAGTGGGAAAACATGGGCAGATCATACTTCTTCGCTTCTAAAAGCCCATGACGGAATACAAGTGTATCCATGACCGACTTTCCATCCTCGCTCAAAGCCACAATGCCTGCCTCCTTCATCCCCTTTATATCAGCAAGCTCTTTTCCGTCCTGATTTACAGTAACAGCCCCTATGGGAAGAATGTGAACCGGTGCCTCCTTCGCCCGCTCTAAAAAGTCCCGGACCGCTTCTGCGCTATCCATCACGGGCTTTGTATTCGGCATCGGACAGATAGTCGTCACTCCTCCGTGTGCTGCCGCTTTTGCTCCTGTCTCTATCGTTTCCTTGTATTCAAATCCCGGTTCTCTAAGATGGACATGAAGATCTACAAAACCCGGCATTATGACCTTTCCCTCTGCAGAAATCTTCCTCACTCCGGATTTTTCCATCCCCGTTCCAATCTCTTTTATGATACCATCCTCTATAAAAATATCACAAATCTTATCCACCCCGTTCGCCGGATCTGCTAATCTTCCACCCTGTATCAATATTCCTTCTGTATTTCCACCCACTTTAAACTCCTCCTGTCACGTCAAAACCGCCAGAATTAACATTACAATACCGCTGCCATCCCTATATTTTCCTACACGGTAATTAACCGTTCCTTAGTGCATATATAGACCAATGCCTTCTAAACGCAATATACAGAAGAAATGGACTGTCAGCTTTTCATCCACAGTCCATCTCATACATTAATAAATTTCTGCGTCCCTTAAATCTCCAAGCATTCTCTGATTCTTAATATAATCCGGGAACTCCTCTGCATCAATCCATTTTGCACTTCTTAACTCCTCAGAAATAACAACCTCGTCCTCCTCCATATCCGTCAGGCACAGATATGAAATTCCCAGATTGCACTCAGAACCAATCATAACTGTCCATGTATACAGAATCCGGTCCACGACCACGGTAAGTCCCGTCTGCTCCTGAATGATACGGGCTACAGTCAGATCTGGTGACTCCCCGAACTCTGCCACACCATCCATAAATTCCCACTGATATGGTTCCACAATGTTATCATCAAAAAATTTTTCCACGATCAGAAAACGATTCTCCTTATGCACGATTCCCTTTACTAAAATACGATACTGATTTCCTGCATCTGTATCTGCCTGCCTCCCCATAATGTACCTCCTTCACATGTGTATCCCCTGCTGCCATTCACGAACGAACCGTCTGCAAATGGTAACATAATCACTAAATTTCTTTAATGGCTTTATTTTTTAGCAGTAATATACTTCTGCGCCGTCAAAAGCTCTGCAGTCAGAAGCGCACCCCCGGCTGCTCCGCGGACAGTAATCAGGGACACTCCGATAAATTTGTAATCGAATACCGTATCCTCCCTAAGCCTTCCCATAGAAACACCAAATCCATTCTCATAATCCACATCCAAAGACACCTGTGGTCTGTCCGGCTCTTCCAAATACTGGATGAACTGCTTTGGCGCACTCGGAAGCTTTAGCTCCTGCGGAAGACCGGAAAACTCCTTCCACGCATCTAAAATCTGCTCCTTCGTCGGCTTTTTCCCCTCCTCAAAGGTGACAAAAACTGCTGCCGTATGACCATCCAATACCGGCACACGGATACACTGCGTCGTAATCACAGGTCCCTCTGCCTTCACAATCTCTCCAATTTCAATATGTCCCCAGATTCTGAGCGGCTCCTGCTCACTCTTTTCCTCTTCCCCGCCAATATACGGGATGATATTATGCTCCATCTCCGGCCAGTCCTTAAAAGTCTTTCCTGCTCCGGAAATTGCCTGATAAGTGGTCGCCACGACCGTCTTTGGCTGAAAGCCCTTCTTTATCAATGCAGTCAGTGCCGGCGTATAGCTCTGGATAGAACAGTTCGGCTTTACTGCGATAAATCCTCTCGTCGTCCCCAGACGCTTTTTCTGTGCCTCAATCACCTGAAAGTGCTCCGGATTCAACTCCGGTACGACCATCGGGACATCCGGTGTCCAACGGTGCGCACTGTTATTCGATACGACAGGAGTTTCTGTCTTTGCATACTCCTCTTCAATCCTTTTAATCTCCTCCTTCGTCATATCCACTGCACTAAAAACAAAATCCACCTGACCTGCCACATCCTTTACAGCACTTACATCCTGTACGACGATTTTCTTCACTGCCTCCGGCATCGGCTTTGTCATCTTCCATCTGCTGCCGATAGCCTCCTCATAAGTTTTTCCGGCACTTCTCGGACTTGCCGCAATGCAAGCCACTTCAAACCACGGATGATTTTCCAAAAGCGAAATAAAACGCTGCCCTACCATTCCGGTACCCCCTAAGATACCTACCCTAAGTTTCTGATCCATAATTCCTCCATTTAACTATCTTACCGGATTTTTCCGGCTCTATTTTTCTCTACAGCCTCTGTCTCCCGTTCTATCCTTCAAACCACAGACCGGAAAACAGCAGCCACATGATACACTTATAACCGAACAAGAAAACTCATTCGTTTATAAAAATCACACACTTATTTCATTTTATACTATATTCCGAAAGAAGTCAAAATTATTTTATAACTGCTCTGGATTTTCTGCCATACTGCCACACTGAATGTTCAGATTTCCGTTCCTGCAGCGAAGCTCGTCGATGAATGCTTTTTCCTCTTTTAAATCCTTGAACTGAATCTGATAAAAAAGCTGATACATACTTCCCATGTTTACTGTCTTTACTAAGGTCCGGTTCCAGGACTTTAAATATTTTTCAAAAATGTCGTCAAAGACCTCTGTATAGTCCAGATCCTCATGAATCGTAATCCTAAGCGACCTCGCACGCTCCATCCTCGTTTTCCACGGGGTACAGTGGATGAGAAGCATCGCCACACAGGTAAAACCGGTAATTGCCGCTGCATAGGTCAGGTATCCCATC
>JAFVAA010000312.1 GCA_017476305.1 Lachnospiraceae bacterium | reverse complement strand
GTGGCGAGGTAAAGGACAGGGAATTTTTGGATCCGCACAAATCGATTGAGATCTCTTTAAAAATTGAGTATTCGGACTCCGACCTGGCTTATTACCACGGAAAGGGCGCGGTCAGCAAATCCCATGACTATACTGCCTGGCTAAAGGAAGTGAAAGAAAAACTCCCTTCCTTTCAGGATGGCATCCTTTCCTTTACCTGTAAGATCACTCCCCAGAAGCAGGTGCGTTATAACGACGGCTACACTAAGGATAATCCTTATATCCTTCAGATATTTCCGAAAATTTACCATATTGACCAGGACAGAAATCTCGAGGCGCTGCAGAATGATGTATTTAGCTTCTATGATAAAGAATCCTTTGAAATGTTAAAGGAAAACCGCTGTACCTTTGATACGGCAAGAACCTGTAACCGCTGCTTTCAGTGCATCGGACTGATTAATAAGAAGACACCAGAGGAGCTAACCCTTTTTGAAACTGCACGCCTTTTACAATATAAATTATTCCGCACGAATCTGCGTGAATTTGAGAAAAAACTAAACGATAATTTCCATAAGAACGGCAGCCCTTCCCAGAATATCCAATATATCATGAATTATGATATCGACAGCCTCCTGCATATCGACACCGTTGTTTATAATAAGGAACGCGGAGGGATCGTCGGCAGCGTCGGGCTGTTGGGGGAGGGTTTGAAATGTATTTATGCACTCTCGCTTTTAGAGACCTATGTGGACGAGGAAGATACGCTTCCCTGCATCATTATGATCGAAGATCCGGAAATTTATCTGCACCCGCAGCTGCAGAAGGTAGCCAGTGAAATTTTATTTCATCTTTCCGAGAAGAATCAGGTAATCTTCTCTACACATTCTCCGAACCTGATCTTTAATTTTTCAACCAAACAGATCAAAGAGATCGTGCTTGATGAAGATTATTATACGATTGCCAAGGAAAATACAGATATTGACATCATTTTAAATGACCTCGGCTATACTGCTAATGACCTGATGAATGTCAGCTTTATTTTTATTGTAGAAGGAAAACAGGACAGCAACCGCCTTCCTCTCCTTTTACAGAAGTATTATTCGGAAGTCTATGACGAAACCGGAAAGCCGAAGCGTATCACGATCATCCCGACCAACAGCTGCACAAATATCAAAACTTATGCGAACCTGAAATATATCAACCAGCTTTATTTGAAAGATCAGTTTTTAATGATCCGCGACAGCGACGGAAAAAACCCGGCATTTTTAAAAAAGCAGCTTTGCAGCTACTATGACCAGCGTGCAAAGGAGGATGCCGGAAATTTACCAAAAGTTACACCGAAAAATGTATTGATCCTAAAATATTACTCCTTTGAAAATTATTTCCTGGATACGAAAATTATGACAAAAATTGGTGTCCTGAAATCGGAAGAAGATTTCTATAATATTTTATATAAAAAATACAAAGACTACTTATATAAACTCGGCAGTGTGAAACGAATGCTCCGAAAAAAAGATTTTCGCATTCAGTCGAAGCAGGACATCAAAGAACATATCGAAGATATTAAAATCTATGTACGCGGTCATAATCTTTTTGACATTTTTTATGGAAAATATAATGGTTCGGCAGAGCAGGAGATCCT
>JAFVAA010000311.1 GCA_017476305.1 Lachnospiraceae bacterium | reverse complement strand
CTACACGCATAGCTGCCTCCTTTAATCCCTGTCTCTTTTCACTCGATTCCGTTACACCCTATTCCTTTAAAACCTATTCCGTTCACAATGTCATTTAGTTTAGCCATAATGTAGCTACAGGAAGTAATGCTTAACTAAATGACATTGATTCCGTTCAACCTTATACAAATTCACTCCATCCCCTTTAAACCTCCCACTTTTGCATTATACATGTAATTTCACGATAATACAACAGTAAAAAAATGCAAAATAAGAACCAAAATAAATAAAGTCACACTTCACACAGCAGTTCATTTCGTATGAAAAAACGAACTTTTACAAGAAAAAATTTTTGACCAAAAAAAATGACCGACCTTGCAAACCGCAAATATCAGTCATTTTTATAAATTTTTTACAGATAATTCCTATGCCCTTCTTTACGAATCCATCTACTCCTCATCTGACAGATCGCTTTCAGAATCTGAATCCTCATCGGCATCTTCCTCATCGTCTAAATCACCATCGGCATCATCAAACTCATCATCAGCATCATCGAACTCATCATCAGCATCGTCTGCATCATCATAGCCATCATCGGCATCGTCTGCACCATCGTAACCGCCATCCGCATCGTCGAAGTCTCCATCGTCTGTGTCTTCATCACCATGGGAATCTCCGGTATTTCTATCATCCGTAGTTTCATCTTCATCGTAACCGGTTTCATCGTCGTAATCAGCATCATCCTCCTCGTCCGCATCATCTTCGGAAACAGAAACCTTTACCGTACATGTCGCAATCACACCACTTCCATCGGTCGCTGCTGCTGTGATCACTGCTTCACCTTCATCCTCAGGAGTGACTAATCCGGTACTTGAAACAGAAGCTACCTCTGAATCAGAGCTGGACCACTTCACCGTTTTTTTCGAAGCCTTGGAAGGATACACCGTTGCAGTAAGCTGATAATCTTCATCGCTCAAATCAAGGGAAAGGGAGGTCTGATTCAGCTCAATTTTAGACACCAGAACACTCTCCGTAACCGTCACTTTAATCTGAAAAGTCTTCGAAGAATCTGCCTTTGATGTGACCGTTACATTCGCCGTACCCTTTTTCTTTGCCTTAATCACACCGGATGCACTCACGGAAACGATCTTCTGATTACTGCTCTTAAAAGTAACCTTCTGACTTACTTTCTTCTTTTTCGCAACTACTTTCACCTTTAGCGTAAAAGATTTTCCCTTCGCCAAGGTCAATTTCTTTCCACTCAGATTCGTAACCTTGACCTGCTTTACATTTTTATCCTGTTTCGCCTTGGCAGCTGCATCCTTACTATTTGCTCCACCCAGACTGCCAAATACCAACGCAGCTGTTAAACACACCGATAACATCGGAAATTTTTGGGTTTTCATATATTTCCCCTCCTCGTCTGTTCCATACAATTTTTTAGAGTTATATATCTATTATGCAATTATTTTCCAAATATTTCAAGCCCTTTTTCTTGCTTTTAACAACCCGAATCTTACATTTTAAATCTGCAAAGCTGAAAAAGGATAATGGCAATTAGGAACTGTGCAATTTGCAAATTTTTCTTTCCTAACTATATATAGATATGATATAATAAGGATTGGAACACTTATCATGCAAATTATTTCGTGATTTTATATCAAAAGGAAGTGCATTTCGTTAGGAACTGTGCATACTTTAGAAATTTTAAATAGAATGGAGGATTTTTTATGCAGATTCAATCAGTATTTGACAAAGCTTTTGCTGCCTATGGAAAAGTAATCGAGGGATATGATTTTTCCGAACTTTTAAAAACTTTAGAGGAGAACTCTGAAAAACCGGCAGATTCCGTAATCTATGTTCCCTCTGTGGAGATTTTGGAAAAGCTCCCTGTCTTCGAGGATTTAAAAAATAACTGTTATGGCGGAATGCCCATCCAGATTGGTTATTGCAATGGAACCAACACGAAATTGAACTGTTATGAATACCACAGGGACAGCGAGATCGACATTGCTGCGGACGACGCGATTCTTCTGGTAGCGAAAGAACAGGATATCATAGACGGCGAAATCGCTGCCGAAAAGACAGAAGCTTTCCTATGTCCAAAGGGAACCGGCGTAGAGCTCTATGCCACCACCCTTCACTACGCTCCATGCAGTGCGAAAAAAGGCGAAGGGTTCCGTGTCATCATAGTCCTTCCGAAATTTACAAACGAGGACAAGCCGGATATCACGCCAAAGAACGAAGAGGATAAATGGCTCTGGGCGAGAAATAAATGGCTGATCGCCCACAAAGACTCTGACGAAGCAAAGCAGGGCGCACATATCGGAATCACCGGCGAAAATGTTGATATTGCAGATCTTATATAACAAAATGCTTACCGTTAATTCCGTTAGGAACTGTTAATCGTTACTGCTAACAGTTCCTTAGCAAGTATAGTATATCTCTAAAAAGAAAGGAATACCATGAACCTGCCACAGGATTTTTGTACACAGATGGAACATTTTTTAGGCACAGAGGCTGTCCGTTTTTTCAAAAGCTATGAAGAAGAAAGAGCCTATGGGCTCCGTCTCAATCTGTTAAAAATGAAGCCGGAAACGGTGGAGAAGCTGCCATTTTCTCTTTCTCCCGTCCCATGGTGTCCGGAAGGCTTTTATGCTTCTTACGAAGAACATCCGGGAAGACACCCTCTTCATGCAGCCGGTGCCTACTATATCCAGGAACCAAGTGCCATGTCCGTGGTATCCCTTCTCGCCCCTTCTCCAGGCGAAATCGTCTGTGATCTGTGTGCCGCTCCGGGTGGAAAATCCACACAGATTGCTGCCGGACTTTTGGGAGAGGGGCTTCTGGTTTCAAATGAAATCATCTCCTCGCGCGCCAGAATTTCAGCAGAAAATTTAGAACGCTTTGGCACGACAAATGCTGTAGTTACAAACGAAGCTCCGGAAAAAATGGCAGCGCATTTTCCAAAATTTTTTGATAAAATTTTAGTAGACGCCCCCTGCTCCGGAGAAGGAATGTTTCGTAAAGATGAAACAGCCATCAATGAGTGGTCAAAAGAACAGGTGAAAAAATGTGCCGAAAGACAGCAGATGATTTTAGAGTGTGCAGAAAAAATGCTAAAGCCCGGTGGAACGCTCGTATATTCTACCTGCACCTTTTCCGAAGAAGAAAATGAAAATATGATACGCTGGTTCTTAGAAAAATATCCGGATTTTACTTTAGAAAACTGGCAAAATTTTTTCCCGGAAAATACCGGAATTGTATCCGGCAAAGGCATTACAGGATCCATGCGTCTTTTTCCGCATAAATTAAAGGGAGAGGGGCATTTTGCGGCGCGCCTGAAAAAAGAAGCAGGAGCAGAAATTTCGAAAAATCCAAAAGAAAAATGGCAGAAAAAAAATGCGAAAAAAAAGAAAAAGACGGAATCAAAACTACCTTCCGACTATCTTCTTTTTGTCAAAAATTATTTTAAAAATGCAGACAGCATCCTCTCGCATACTCTTTCGAAAAAAGATATCCGCTACGAATATTTTGGAGAGGAGCTTTATCTCGTCCCGGAACACATGAACTTCTTTGACGGACTGAAAACCGTCCGTGCGGGGCTTCATCTCGGCACCTTAAAAAAGAACCGTTTTGAACCATCTCACGCCCTGGCAAAAGCTGCTTCCCCTGCAGATGTTTTTCAAAGTGTGGAATCTGACGGGAATACAGCTAAGGCTTATCTTCACGGAGAAACCATCTCCTGCGATTCTTCTCTCAAGGGCTGGGTTTTAGTCTGCTACGACGGGTTCTCCCTCGGATGGGGAAAAGCAGACCACGGTACTCTAAAAAACCACTACCCGAAAGGCTTACGACTGACGCAGGCTCATGAACAAAACCAACATTGATTTCATTCATGAAGAGGCGGCAAAAACGAAAAAGACTACTGCTCACTTGTAGAAATCGCCTCAATCGCCACACTTCCACCGCGCACTGTTTCGATGCGGCTCGGAAAGGTCTGATTGAACAAACGAATCATATCATTGTTCGCACTTTCCGTTTTCACACACTGTACTAGCACCCGTCTTTTATCATAATCAATCACCTCCAGGCCAAATGCCTGTGCAATCCGGAAGACTTCGGCCTTATCCTTCTCCCCACAGCCCGAAACCTTGATGAAAAGAAGCTCCTTTTTATGAATGGGAATTTCTGAAAAATCCATGACCTTGATGACCACGACACAACGGTTCAGCTGCTTTTTTACCTGCTCAAAGGTAATATCATCAATCGTCAAACCGATCGTCATACGGGAAACGGTAGGATCCTCCGTTTCCCCTACAGTAAGTGTATCCATGTTATAGGATTTTCCGGCAAGCAGTCCGGAAATTTTCGCCAAAACTCCAATTCTGTTTTCCACATAAAGAGAGATATACCGCTTCTTCATTTCCATCCCCATGATTTGATTTTCCTCCTTGTCTCCTCTAATTCTGTCCATGCTTTTTGGACATAATGTCTCGTGCTCTGCACGAGACTATTTTATCATACTCTCAGCTGCGAAAGCAAAACACTCGAAAACCTTCGGTTTCCTCGGGCGCGAGCACGCGTCGCATTAGGATAGAGGCACTTATAAAAGCAAGCTTTTATAAGTGCCTCTATCCTAACGCTTGCTTTTGCTTTCGCGACTATTTTATCCTAAAATCATATCCCCCAGTGTATTCCCGGTCG
Source organism: Lachnospiraceae bacterium (assembly GCA_017476305.1). Classification (GTDB taxonomy): domain Bacteria; phylum Bacillota; class Clostridia; order Lachnospirales; family Lachnospiraceae; genus Butyribacter. The sequence continues at coordinate 2,098 of JAFVAA010000311.1, read as the reverse complement.
GAACCATCGGAAAAACATTTGCTTCCGGTTCAATCAGACATTCAATGATCGTAGGCGCATTTTTATGTGAAAGCGCATAATCAAATGCCTCCTTTAGCTCCTCCGGTTTTGAAATCCGAATTCCATACGCATCATAGCTTTCTGCCAGTTTCACAAAATCCGGTGTATACGGAGGACAAGCCTCCCTCGAATCCTGACACCTTCTTTCACAGCTTCTGCGATACCGCAAACAGGTACTCGAATACCGTTTTCCGTAAAAAAGTTCCTGCCACTGTCTGACATTTCCCAGATATCCATTGTTCAGTACGACCAAAATCAAAGGAAGCTCCAAAGTAACCGCTGTCGCCAGCTCCTGTATATTCATCTGCATCCCGCCATCCCCGGAAATAGCAATTACCGGCGTATCCGGATTGCCAAGCTTCGCTCCAATCGCAGCCGGAAATCCATATCCCATCGTTCCTAAGCCCCCGGAGGTCAGAAACTGTCTGTTTCCCTCCAGTTCAATGTACTGTGTCGCCCAAAGCTGGTTCTGCCCGACATCTGTCGTGATGATTGGTCTTTCAAAATGTTCATTGATATAACGGATAATTTTTTCCGGTGTCAAACCTTCATAGTTTTCCATCGTAATCGGATGCTCCTTCTTCCAGCCCCTGACCTGTTCCGTCCATGCCTGAATTTCTAACTTCGGTACTTCATCCAAAAGCTTTTCGATAGCCAGTTTCGCATCCGCTACGATTGGAATATCCACTACAATATTTTTCGAAATAGATGCTGCATCTACATCTATATGGATAATCTTTGCATCCTTCGCAAATTCCTCGATCTTTCCTGTAATTCTGTCATTAAATCTCGTACCGATGGAAAAAAGCACATCACATTCTGCCACAGCATGATTTGCCGCATAGCTCCCATGGATTCCGATATTTCCCATATAAAGCTCATGTGAAGTCGGAATGGCTCCCTTTCCCATAATGGTCGTAATGACCGGCACACCTGTCCTTTCTGCCAGCTCCTTCATCTCTGCATTCGCACCGGAAATATTTACTCCGCCACCGATTAAAAACAGTGGTCTTTTTGCTTTCTTTAACATACTGACTGCCTTTTTGATCTGTCCCATATGCACACTTTCATTTGGTTTATATCCGCGAATATTGACCTCCTTTGGATATTCGTCCGGTCCCAATGCCTGCTGGATAACCTTTGGCACATCCACGACCACCGGTCCCGGTCTCCCGGTTCTCGCGATATAGAATGCCTCCTTTAAAATCCTTGGAAGCTCCTCCCTGGTCCGCACCGTCACCGCATATTTACATACACTGTTTGTAATTCATACAATGTCCACCTCCTGAAACGCATAATTCCCCATCAGGCTAAGAGGCACCTCTCCCGTGATACAGACAAGCGGCACACTGTCATAGTTCGCCGTAGCAATTCCCGTCACCAGATTCGTAGCCCCCGGACCACTTGTCACCAGACAGACTCCGGTCTTTCCCGTCGAACGTGCATAACCGTCCGCTGCATGCACGAGTGCCTGCTCATGTCTCGGAAGAATGATATCGATTTCCTCCTCCCCATACAGCGCATCAAAAATATCCACAGCCTGTCCTCCCGGATAGGCAAATAATGTCTCTACCTTTTCTTCTTTCAAAGCCTTTACAATAATCTCTGTCCCTTTTACCATTGCCAATTTTCTTTCCCCCTGATATCATCATTCTTAAAACACCTGGCACATCATCAGACATATCCTCATGAATATATCCATTCTTTCATTGCCGCTGTACCAGAAGCCTGTGAAGAGTAATCCATAACCAAAAGGAAATACCTTACATTCCACCATTTTGACCTCACTGTGTGAAACATAAGGCATTTTCCCCATCCCCGATTGGATTTTATTTTTACTTTCCGCTCTTTTTTCTATTTCTCTTCGATCTGTTTTTCTTTTTACTCCCCGACTTGTTCCCATTTTTTTCCCTGGTATCGGTTTCCTTTCCACCTGTTCCTTTTACATCCGGCTTTTTTTCATCCTCCTTCTTTACAGCGGTGCACTTTTCATCAGCTTTCTTCACAGTTATATTTTTCACCTCTGTTTTTTTCACCT
>JAFVAA010000310.1 GCA_017476305.1 Lachnospiraceae bacterium | reverse complement strand
CATCCTCTCTTTCGAGTGCCCGGATTGCCTTCGTAGCCTCCAGACCGGTCATCTCCGGCATCCGGATATCCATCAGGATGACATCAAAGAAGCCCGGGTTCGAGCTTTCGAACTTCTCTACACCAACCCTGCCATTTTCTGCACAGAAGACCTTGATTCCCTTCTTTTCCAAAATACGTTTTGCAATCTCTGTATTGATCGGATGATCCTCCACGAGAAGCAGGCGTTTTCCTTCTAAGACTTCCTCTCCCTTGGTGCCCTTCTTTTTTTGATTGACCAGTGCAAGTTCATCCTCAGTAGCGATATCAAGCTCCAGATGAATGATTACCTTCGTCCCCTTTCCAAGCTCACTTTCAATTCTCAGGGTACCACCCATAAGCTCTGTCAGGCTTTTGGTAATACTAAGTCCAAGTCCGGTGCCCTGCACCTCTGCCGTCATCTCATTGCTCTCCTGCGCGAATGGCTGGAACATCCTCTGCTGGAACTCCTCGCTCATCCCTACACCATTATCCTGAACGATATAGTCCTTGATCAGACGATTCTCCTCGATGAGTACATTTTCCTCATAGTAGGAAACCCTTCCACCCCTTGATGTATACTTGACTGCATTCGAAAGCACATTAAAGAAGATCTGGTTCAGTCGTATCTTATCCGTCATAATGGTCGGTTCTTTATCAGATTTGTGAATCTGCAGTGTCAGTTCCCGCTCCCTGCACAAAGGTTCAAACATAGTTCTCAGATTTCCTATAAAATCATCATATGCATACGGCTCTCTGTTCAATTCCACAGAGCCGTCTTCAATCTTCGTCATATCCAGGATATCATTTATCAGTCCCAAAAGGAAATGACTTGCCGAATTGATCTTCGTCAGATTCTCCTCTATCGCCTTCGGATTATCCGTCTCATCTAAAGCCAGTGCAGTAATCCCTATGATCGCATTCATCGGAGTACGGATATCATGGCTCATACGTGCCAAGAAATCTGTCTTTGCGGCATTTGCCTTCTCTGCCTCTGCCAAAGCCTTCGTCAGTGCCTCCTGATGTGCCTGTTCCGCTTCATAAATATCCGTCACATCGTTTTGGGATACCAGGATCAGTTCCTCACCATCATCTATGTAAAAGAACTGCAGCTTTTTTCTTTTCTTTTTCCCACTCTTGGAAAGGGTAAAAAATACACTGTACTCTCCATTTTGACGAAGATTTTCTTCGATGGCTTCCCATTTGATCTGCGCCGTCACTTTCTCCCTGTCATCGATCTCATGCTCTAAAAAGTATTTCAAAAGATAACTGTCATACCGTTCCTGAAAGGAAAAGCTCTCCGGCACCAGCCAGGTATAATGCACATATCTTTTTGATTTTCCATATACAAAAGTCAGGTAATCATAGTCATGGTTCGCCGCACTGTCGATCACCAGTTCAATGATTCGGCGGTAACTGACATCTGTAACATAAAAAATAGTATCGATATCTGCATTTCCCGGCTCCTTCGCCATCTCTGCCACGCACTCTGCCCAGCGGACCTCGTCATGTACCATATAACTAAAGGCATAGCTGATCGTATAATTTCCTTCATTGAACTGGTCGATCAGATTTTCTCTGGAAAACTTTTCCAGACAACGTTTTCTGTAAATCGGAGTCACAAATGCCCCAATCGTTTCCATCATTTCATTTACCGTAAAGGAAATGAACAGCTTATCCCGCAGCATATCCTGTACAGTATAAAACTCCATCACCCTGTTTTTCGTCAGATTCATCCGGCAGGAAAGCAGGGTATCCCTGTGATTAAAGAACATCGCATTTAAATGTCTCTGATACTCTAACTCCATTTCCTTTCTGGGAGTGATATCCGTCCTGCTGACCACGACCTTGATCCGCTCCCCTCTTTCCCCGTAAACAGACTGCATATGATATAAAAACCAATGATAGACCTCATCGACTAAAATCCGGTATTCGATTTCTACACTTTTCCTTCCGACATCGATCTCTTCAAAAATCTCCTTTACCCGTTCTAAATCATCCGGATGAATCGTCTGATTTTCAAACCATACCCTCGGGTAATCCGTAATCACTTTTCCAAAGCTCGGCGCATCCAGTTTACTGATCGCTATCGCAAGCTTCTTCTCCGGATAATAATCAAAAAAGAACATATCCGCTGTTTCTATAGCAACCCCTAAGGATTCCTCCGTTTCCTCCAACCGTTTCAGAAGCTGCGCACCCTTTCTTTTTTCCACAATCAGTGTAATGACTGCAATCGCCACTCCCAATACAGCAATCATATATATAATATACCGTTCCAAACAGTTTCACCCTCTCTCGTACAGTTTCCATAATATATTACCGCTTTATCAACATCGAAAGCAAACCCCCGGAAAACCTGCGGTTTTCCCGTGCGCGAGCGCGCTTCGCGTTATGATAAATGTGCTTATAAAAGCAAGCTTTTATAAGTACATTTATCATACGCTCACTTTTGCTTTCACAACTATTATACCATATGAAAAAGAGCAGTACAACACATTCTACTGCTCTATTTGTCCTAAAAGTTTATATAACAGTCCATAAAGCTGCAGTGCCTCCTCCTGCGTCAGATTGATACAGCCTCCCATCTTCTCCGGAATACAGACCGCTTTCTCCTTCAGGGCTTCCCCTTCCTCCGTAATGCAGACGATGAGATTTCTCTCATCCTCTTTGGAACGTTTTCGCTCTAAATATCCCTTTGCCTCTAATTTCTTTAAAAGCGGAGTCAGGGTACCGGAATCCAAAAACAAACACTCCCCCAAATGCTTCACGTTCAGCTCACCATGCTCCCACAGCACCATCATAGTAATATACTGTGTATAGGTAAGATCGATCTCATCCAAAAAAGGTTTATATCTGCGTACAATTTCCTTTGCACAGGCATATAAAGGAAAACACAGCTGATTTTTCAGCTTTAGGCCCTCATATCTCTCATCTTTCATTTTTCTTCCCCGTTTCCCTGTTCTTCTCAATCAGAAACACTCTTTCCGCTCTCATATGCTTCTCTCACAGCGATAGAAAGCTGATCTGCACAGGAGGTCGGCCGGAAACCGCATTTGATTCCACCTAACCGCTCCTCTACCTCTGCTACCGTCAGGCCCTCCACCAATCTCGGAACCGCCTGAAGATTTCCGCTGCAGCCTCCGTCCAGAAACTCCACCTGCTTCACGATATCTCCCTCCAGCTTTACCCGGATCCTGCGTGCGCAGGTATTCTTCGTATAATACATGTACTATTTCTCCTCACCCATCGTTTTAAGTCCTCCGCTTTTTTATTCCCTGACCAGAACATCCACAGCCTCTTCAATCTTTAAAAGATCCGCTGTAGGCTCAAATCTGGCAACCACTTCTCCACTTTTATTGATTAAAAACTTCGTAAAATTCCATTTAATATCACTGCTTTTTTCGTAATCAGGATCCATCGCTCTTGCTCCTTCGACTATCATCGGTGCCAGCTCATGCTCCATGTCAAAGCCTTCAAAGCCCTTTTGCGATTTCAAATAACGATATAACGGCTCCTCATTTTCTCCATTTACATCGATCTTTTCAAAAATCGGGAAACGGATTCCATACGTCGCATCACAAAAGGTAATAATCTCCTCCATCGATTCCGGTGCCTGATTCGCAAACTGATTACATGGAAAATCTAAAATCGTAAACCCCTGATCGCGGTACATCTCATACAAATCCTCCAGCTGATCATACTGAGGAGTAAACCCGCAGCGTGTCGCGGAATTATTGATAAGGAGCACCTGTCCTTCGTATTCCTTTAAAGAAACATCATTCCCACGAGCATCCTTTACCGTGAAATCATAAACCGTCATAAAAGCCTCCTTTCACCGAAGCAAAACGCTGTGCGCCTTGTTCGTTTCCTATTCATCACACTTTGTGCAGAACTCAATTTAATTGTACACAACCAAACAACCTTTGTCAAGTATGATGTATTGGCTTTTAGCAGATTTCAGCTCCCGCAGGCATCTCCTTCTCCGGCGTCATCAGTGCCAGATTTCCATCCGCATCCTCTGCGCATAAAAGCATTCCCTCAGACAGAACACCGGCTAACTTCGCAGGCTTTAAGTTCACAAGAACCATGACCTTCTTTCCTACCATTTCCTCGGCAGAATAGTATTTTTTAATACCGGATACGATCTGCTTTACCTCGCTTCCAATCCTTACCTGGGAGCACAGAAGCTTCTTTGACTTTTTGACCTCCTCGCAGGCTATGATTTCTCCGACCTGGAACTGCAGCTTCGCAAAATCGTCAAAGGCGATTTCCGGCTTCTTTTCCATATCCACTACAGGGGCATCACTCTCAGTAGCTTCTCCGGCTTCCTTTTCTGCCTCCGCAATCTGCTTCCTTCTAATTTCCTCTGCCTTTTCCTGAATCATTGGCAATGTCACAGGGCACGGGTGAATCACAATTGCAGATTCCCCATCAGCCAGAACAAAACAAATGGCCAACCCTGATGGCGCCCCTTTCGTGACGTGAACGTGGGAGGTGTCAAGTCCATACGAACCCAAGTGCTTCACAATGTCCT
>JAFVAA010000309.1 GCA_017476305.1 Lachnospiraceae bacterium | reverse complement strand
ATGCCGGCATATGCCTCTGTCCCTTCCTCGTTGATCGTCACACTCACAAATCTGGCACCTTCATTTGCCATAGTTCTCACCTCTTTTCACATTTTTCCAAAAACTACAGTTAGTTATAGTATATATAATTTTGGCTTATATTGCAAGTAGAATGAAAAACAAATCCTGTTCCACACCGTGGACCACCTTGACAATTCCGAGAAAACCCGTAAAATGAAAAAAAAGATGAAATGGAGATCATTATGCCTAAAAAAGAATCCCTCTGTATTATTCTCGCTGTGTACAATGGAGAGGACTATCTGTCCGAGCAGATTTCCTCCATCCTTCAAAATTCATACCAGGATTTCTGTCTGCATATTTACGACGACTGCTCTACGGATGGCACAAAGGAGATTATCGACAAATGGACAGAAACACATCCCGAGCAGATCATTTACCATAAAAACCGCCGGAACAAAGGCGTCATTCAGAATTTTTTACAGGCACTCGAAGAATTAGAGGCAGATTACTATATGCTCTGTGATCAGGATGACTTTTGGCTGAAGAACAAGATCAAAGATACGCTCCGCTTTATGCAGGATCTGGAGGACCGTGCCCGCAAAATGCCCGCTGCCGTTTTCGGAGATGCCAAAGTCGTCGATGAAAATCTGAATGTCCTGGCAGAATCCTTCCAAAAACAGGGCAGACTTCACGCGGAAAAAACAGATCTGCCACATCTGCTGATGGAAAACAAGCTCCTCGGCTGTACCATTATGCTGAACCATGCTTTAAAGGAAAAACTCGGAACCTTCCCTCCGCAGATCCGTATGCATGACTGGTGGATCGGGCTCGTTGCCTCTGCCTTTGGCACCATCGGCTTTCTCGACGAACCCCTTCTTCTATACAGGCAGCACGGAAAAAATATCGTTGGCAACAGCTCGCAGAAAAATTATATAAAAAACCGCATCTCCCATCTGGAAAAACAGCGGGAAAGCCTGTACCGCACCTGCAGCCAGGCAGAAGCCTTTTTCGAAATCTATTACGAAGAGCTCTCAAAAGAACAGAGAGCACTCCTCCATGCTTTTGCCACCCTCCCGGAGCAGAACTGGTTCATCCGCAGATACCGGATCCTGTCATACGGTTTCTTCAAAAGCGGATTCATCAGAAATCTGGGAGTTTTGCTTTTAATCTAAAAAAGGAGATGCCACGACGATGACATCTCCTAAAGCTGTTCTTCCGGTCTTCTGCCGCAAATACGGCAGAAATTACAGAAACGCTTTTACCTTTCCATAAATGCCTTCCGCATCCAGACCATACTTTTTAATCAGCTCTACTGCCGGTCCGGACTCCCCAAAGGTATCATTCACACCAATCTTTAATACCTTCGTCGGTGCTTTCTCAGAAAGGCAGTCACACACAGCACTTCCTAAGCCCCCGATCACAGAATGTTCCTCAATGGTCACGACCTTTCCGGTCTCCTTTGCAGCCGCCACGATCAAATCCTCATCTAGCGGTTTGATCGTATGAATATTGATCACTT
>JAFVAA010000308.1 GCA_017476305.1 Lachnospiraceae bacterium | reverse complement strand
GGCACTGGCACTCCATTCACAACTCCTTTGAATCCTATTGGAAAGGCGTGCTAAGCCATGATCTTTTACCAAACAGAACCTATCATGAATTAGCTGCATGGCGGAAAGAAATGCTTCCACTCGAAGAAAAGCTCATAAACCTGAAAAAGCACTGCGAAGCAGCCATCCTGGTGGATAACGCAAGTCTCACCGGACTCGATGAATTCCCGATCGGGGAAGAGGAGCATCTTAGCTATAATCAGATTTTGCGAAGAATCTATGACAGCCTGTATGAAATGAATATCGAGGCAGACCTTCTTTCCGTGGAGGACGACTTTACTGCCTTTAAGCTTCTCATCGTACCGGCACTTTACTCTGCCTCTGAAAAAACTCTGGAAAAAATCAGAAAATATGTGGAAAACGGGGGACATCTGCTCCTCACATTTAAGAGTGCTTTTTCCGATGAAGAGTTAAAAATCTACCATGACGCGCAGCCACATCTTTTGACAGATGTAGTCGGGGCTACCTATGACCAGTTTACGAAACCGGTGGATGTCACCGTTTCCTTAGACGGAAAAAACTATACTGTCACGAACTGGATGGAGATGGTACGCCCGGAGACTGCAGAGGTCTGGGCATTCTATGCGCATAAATACTGGAAGGATTTTGCTGCGATTACACATAAAAAATACGGAAACGGAAGTGCGGCCTACCTTGGCTGCTATCTGGAAAAGGACGGAATGAAAGCACTTTTTAGAAGACTTCTTCCACTCGCAGAAATCGCTTTACCGGACATCGAATTTCCTGTCATCCGCAAAGCAGGGAAAAACGATGCCGGAAAGCAGATTCAGTACTTTTTTAACTATTCCTCCAAGCCGCATACCTTTCATTATAGAGGAAGCGATACGGTCAATCTGCTCACCGGAGAAGCAGTTTCCGATGGAACACAGATAGAGCTTGGGGATTGGGATTTGATTATTTTAGAGGGCTAAGCAGCTTTATTCCACAATAATCTGAATCACATACTCTTTCGTGGTCGTCTGTGTGGAAGTCCTGTCATACTTTTTGGTAATTACATTATAAACCTTTACTGTTTTCGTACCGGCAAAGAAAACATTCATATTGACCGTACCCTTTTTTACGGCTTTCACCGTAACTACATTGCTGCTAGTGGCAGTTTGTGTTTTGGAAATGATACCGGATTGGTTGGTAAGGAACGAATAGACCTTTCCGATATCATAATTCCCCGTATTCGGATTGGTAAGGGTTATGGTATCCCCGACCTTCATTTTATATGTGGTGCCCTCTGTCGGTGTGATATCAGCCCCGTTTGATACCTGCACAGTCGAACCATTGCTGACAAATACATAAGCACTCTTTCTCTGCTCCGTCGCAGCCTCTAAAGAATATGCCGTCACACCTTCATAAGTATATTTTGATTTCAGTAAATCTGACGCGACGATACGGAAATACAGCACCATATGGTTATCATCCGGATTTTCAATGATCGTAATATTCGCATCTAAAAATCGATCCGGATATTCCTGATTTACATAATTATAAATTTCATCCCGGAGCGTGGAGGACATGATATCATAGCTGCACTTTCCACGCCTGAACTCATCTCCGGTAAAGTTTGTTCCTGCCGCATGGCCATTTTTCGGGAGCATAATATTTATATATGCATCCTTGGCATTATCCGGAAAACCGGTGATGGAAACCTTGTCATACTCACTGTCCAAAGTATAATAGGATGCATTTCCGGTAAATTCTGTTTCTTCATGTATCTCAGTCGGTGTGACGTTTCCACTGAAGAATCTGTCACCGGTATCTATAAAGCCAACTTCCCTCGGCACACCCATTCGAAGATTGATGATATTTTTTTCTAAAGAGTCCTGGCTGAAAGTCATATACATATCATAATAAGTATCGGTGCTTTCCGAAAAGGTTGTATATGACCGCATCTGCCCCGTCGATATTTTTTTATCACCGGTATAGGTAAAGTAAATATCATATGCAAGATAATGATCAAGGCTCGACCAGTCGCCGTCTTCATAGGAAACTTCAAATCCCTGTGCTTTCATAAATTTCAGATAGGCTGTTAAAAATTCTTCCTTATCTATTCCATTTTTATTCAGTTCATAATATCTGGCATAATATTTTTCATGCACAATATTTTGATCTAACTTTATACCTTCATCCGTATAGATGGAAACCTCCGGAAGGTATACCTCCGTATCCGGAAATACGTTTGGCAGCCATTCTTTCGTCACACGTCCTACAGTGGTTCCTTCCTCACATTCAAAAATTTTCCCGTCCACAGGAGAGGTATAGATATACTTTTCCGGAATGAACGGTGTTTCTTCCGGGTTACTGCTTTGATTCGTATTTGATGTTTCTTCCGGGTTACTGCTTTGATTCGTATTTGCTGTGGAGCTTTTTTTGTTCACTGTTACTTTACAGGTGTACTTCTTTTTCTTATACTTTGCCGTAATCACGGCATTTCCTGCCTTTTTGGCAGTCACCTTTCCGACAGAGTTCACTTTTGCCACTGCCTTTTTTGAGGATGACCATTTGATGGTTCCTTTTGCATTTTGCAGCTTTAATTTACAGGAACCGCCTACAGTCAGCGTTACCTTATCCTTACTTAGCTTTACCGTTTTCTTTCCGGCTGCTGATGTAGCAGTCAGTGAAAATCCCTGTAAAAGGGCAAACACCAGTAAAAATACAATCATACGGAAACCTGCTTGAAATTTCTTTTGATTCATAAGCTTCATAAAATTCACCTTTCCTTTCTAAACCTGCTTTGTAACAAAGCTTGTTTTATAATAAAAAAGCCAGACTCTATGCTATTACTATATAATATCACAAATCAAAAGACAATTGGTGTGCATACTTGCACACCCTGCGAAATGGTTACAGTTCACACATGCTTGTGAGGTGTAACCACTATAGCAACACAGAAAAGAAGTGTGCAAGTATGCACACCAATTTTTATTTGTGATGTGATAAAATGCTTTAAGAAATTCAAGGTTAGAGTGAAAAAATGTCACTACCGTATGAAGTATAACGAAAAATTACCAAAAAAATAAAGATCAGGCAAGAATTTCAAGCAAATTCTTGTCTAATTACAAGATATGGGGTATAATACATGAAAATGAGCACGGAAGAAATCTTAAATGCACTAAAGGATCAAAAGGTCACTGAATTTCCTACAGAACTGTTTGAAGGAAACAAAATAAACATTGTACATTATTTAAATCAGCTTGTAAACGATCACGAAACGACAGTAGCGGCACTACTGCCGGATTTATGCTATGAACGTTCCTATGTCTATCAGATGTTTAATGGGACCAGAAAACCGACACGCACCTTTTTGCTACGCCTTAGTATCCTTTTACATTTAAGCTTTAATGAAGCACAGCAGCTTCTGCTTGTAGCGGAAAAGCCCATGCTTTACCCAAAAATACGGTTTGATGCCGTAATCATCTACGCATTGGAGCATGACCTGACACCAGCAGGGATTGAAGAAATCCTGTACGAGCTAAAGGAGCCATCGCTGTTCGAGAGGATATCATGACAAAGCAAACCAGACTTTTTTTGGCAGAATACGAACAAAAAGTTATGAATCTGCCACCCGAACTAAAGGAGTACACCATAGAGAGTATGCTCCACGAGAGCGCAAATGGCGCAACCTATCGTCTGGTAAAGGATGACGGGACACGCGCAGTATTAAAAGTACGCCCCCTATCAAAGAAAGAACTCCTGAAAGACGAAGCAAAAATCCTACAGTCGTTGGATGCCGACGGACACATGGCACCACGACTGTATTTGTCGTTTACAGATGAGCAATATGCCTTTCTTGTGCGTGAATTTCTCGAAGGAGTAACATTGGAAGAATACTACGAAAAGCACGGCGATCTTTCAGAAGATGCGCTTTGCTTCATCGGTCAGTCGCTGTGCCTGTGCGTGGCAGGGTTACAGGAGCAGAAACCACCAATCATTCACCGTGACATCAAACCACAGAACTGTATTTTGACACCGGACGGTCAGATACGTCTCATGGACTTTGACACCGCACGTACCTACAAAGACAAACAGGACAGTGACACCAGATTTTTAGGGACGAAAACCACGGCGGCACCAGAGCAGTACGGCTTTGCCCAGTCCGATGTGCGCACAGACCTT
>JAFVAA010000307.1 GCA_017476305.1 Lachnospiraceae bacterium | reverse complement strand
TCTGTTTCTGCTTCTGCTTCCATTTTCTCCTGAAGGCGCAAAGCCTCCGCTTCCTCTTCACTTAAAATGTGGATTTTTGACTGTTCCAGCTCCTCTACCGCTACAGATAACGGCTTTGGACATTTCCTCTTTACCAAAGGATCTACTCCGTCAATAATCTGGCGCGCTCTCCTTGCCGTTGCCAAAACAATAGAATACCTGCTGTTCACCACAGGTGCCTCTCCGATTTCCACCTCACTGTTTACCTTGCTCATTAAATCACTATAGGACGGATGTAACATAATAAAATCCCCTTTCTCATTCTCTTTTTGATAAAACTAAATATGAAATGTCTCAAATTCTTCCTTTATTTTTTCAATATGCCCCCTCTGATTCTCCCTGGTATCATGTACAGCCTCTAAAATTCCATGGATTTCCTCAATACACTCCTCCAGATCATCATTCACCACGATATAATCGTACTGTGTCAGATACTGGCATTCCTCTTTTGATCTGGCAATCCTGGTCCGGATCATCTCCTCATTTTCCGTTCCCCTTTTAATCAGACGTTTCTTTAGATCGCTCACATTCGGAGGCACAATAAAAATCAAAGCCACCTCAGGAAATCTTTCCTTGATTTTTAATGCTCCCTGCATCTCGATTTCCAAAAGGACATCCCTGCCCTCCTCAAGCTGCTCTAGTACATATTCCTTCGGAGTGCCATAGTAATTATCTACATATCTGGCATATTCGATCAGTTCTTCCCTCTCGATCATCTGCTCAAATTCTTCCATGGTCTTAAAGAAGTAGTTCACTCCCTCCTTCTCACCATCCCGGGGCGCCCTCGTTGTCGCAGAAATAGAAATCATATACCCGTACCTTTCGACCAGCTCTCCTACGATGGTTCCCTTTCCCACTCCGGAAAACCCCGAAAGAATTGCCATAATTCCTTTTCTATCCTTCATCCTCCTGACTCCTTTCAATCAAAGAGTTATCAGTTACCCTGTTCTCTATCGTATCAGGCAGCAGAGCAGACAGAACAATATGCCCGCTGTCCATTACAAGGATACACTTGGTTTTTCTTCCACAGGTAGCATCTACTGCCAGATTTTCATCCTTTGCCACCTGGATCATTCTTTTGATCGGTGCAGCATCCGCCCGGATAATACTAACCACTTTGTCCATATTCACTACGTTTCCATATCCGATATTGACCAACATCCTGCCACCTCATCACTCAATATTCTGAATCTGTTCTCTGATTTTTTCAATCTCCGTCTTGAGATCGATCGCATGCTCCGAAACCTCTCTGTCATTCGCCTTTGACAGAATGGTATTTGCCTCTCTGTTCATCTCCTGTGCAATAAAATCGAGTTTTCTTCCCACAGAAGCATCTCCCTTTAGCGCCTCGCGCATACTGTTTACATGACTTATCAAACGAACAGTTTCCTCATCAACACATATCTTATCTGCAAAAATAGTAAGCTCGGCAGCCAGAATACTATCATCGATCTTTCTGTCTTCTAAAAGCTCCTCCACCTTTGCCATGATTTTTTCCCGGTACTCCTTCAGAATCTTCGGAGAGCGCTTCTCTATAAAGGACACTAACTCTAAAACATGATCCAGTTTTTTCTCGATGTCCCGCTGCAAATGCTCTCCCTCTGTCTGCTTCGTACTTAAAAACCGCTTTGCCGCCTCTGTAATGA
>JAFVAA010000306.1 GCA_017476305.1 Lachnospiraceae bacterium | reverse complement strand
TCATTACAGATACCTCTCGTATTTTTAGATTTTACCAACTCGCAGGTCAGTAATAATCTAAGTATACCTGAGGTATTTTTTTAATCAAGCCCCTTTACACTTTGTATTATACAGGAAGCTTACATGAAGGAGGGGAGCATAATGATACGCTTATTGGATTATGCTGCCAATGAATCGTATCTGAAAAATGCGTGCTACATCCGATATCTTGATCTGGCAATCGTATTTTATGCTATCATATCGAGGAAAGAGGATACCCTTGCGACTGCACTGATACCGGAAAGCATCTTTAATGTCTGGGAGATTACAAAGGAACAGTTGTTAGCGGATACTCTGGAAACGATGCAGAGGAATTTTCCGGCAGAGGTGACAACTATGTATGAGATGCTGAAAAAACGCATGGAAGAACGTGCAGCCGATTCTTTTGCAAAGCAAATGAATGTACCAGAGGTTGACTTAGAGGAAATAGAATACAGCAAAACATTTCTGATGGCAACGATAAAAGGTAATATCAATGGTGCAGCGGTGCTTCTCTATCCGGGATTTTTGAAAAGCATTGCAAAAAAAATAGGTGCGAAAGAATTGAATATCATTCCATCTTCCATCCATGAGCTGCTTCTGCTTCCCATGGATGAAAAGACGAAACGGAACTATATCCTTGACATGATAGCAGAGGTGAACCGGGAGGAAGTACAGCCGGAGGAAAAGCTATCAGACAGCCTGTATATCTATGACTTGGAAACGGATTCCGTGAGGGTATGGGAAGAAAAGGAGTAGAATGTTTTTTCCGTAAATGCCGGAAATATAATGTGATCATCAGTAGCAAAAGACATAAAATAAACAACCATAAAAAAACATAAAACACAAAACGGAAAAGGGGAACGGACACATCCAGTCTGTTCCCCTTTTTCCGTCTGGAAAGGAGCAGAAAATGACAGAAGCAAAAAGCGTAGCAAAGACACAGATCACAGCATCCGAAGATGGCGCACATACCTATGAGGTTCAGAAGATATTTGAAGGAATGGAGGGCAAGACAGCCATAGTCATAGAATTGTACCCTACATTAAAATATTCCGACATCAACCGGCTAGACCTCAGTACAATGCACCTCTTGAACCATGCCGGAGAGACCGGGTGGAACAGGGTGCGGATCGTCAACCTTTTTTCGACGGTATTTGAGAGGAAACCGCTTGCCAGACAGTTACAGTTTGATACAGAGAATCTGGAATATTTTGAGAAGATGCTAGAAGAAGGTTGTAAAGATTGTGACATTGTGGTGGCGTGGGGAACTACATTAGACAATCACAAAGCTGCAAGGGAAATGAAGTCAGCTTTTCTGCGGCTGCTCGAACAGAAGGGGCTTGCGGAACAGGTCAAGCAGTTTGCGGTGAAGACTCTGGAGACCAACGAACAGATCAGTCCGCATCCGCTGTTCCTCGGACTGCGCCATGCAAGAGAAGTATGGTCGGTAGAGAAATTTCCATTGCGGAAAGTCCTGCAGGAACTGGAACCGAAAGTGATTCAGAAGACAGGGAAGAAAGAGGGGCAGAAAGCGGAAGAGAAAACTTCGGAAGAAGCCGGGAAGGACACGCACAGCACTACCCCGGACACGCAGAAGCAGAAGAAAGAGACTGGGAAGAAGCCACCGGAAAAGAAAGCATGACACCCGGACATCCCACCCGGAGAGAACCCCATACACACCACCGCACCCCCGGAGGAACCATCATCCCCAAAGAACCATCACATCCCCAGAGGAACCGCCACACCCCAAGAACACATCCCCCAAAGGACACCAGAGGCACCCCAGACAAACCACCAGACACCATCCGCATGTATAGCAGGGAGAACAGGAAAAACACCCAAACAGGCACCATCAGAAGCACGAAAAGAACCACAAAAAAGAACCACAACCGCAACACAGAAACCCAAACCAAAAAGCGAACCAAAGCCACGGAACCAAAAACAAAAATGCACAAACAAAGAACCATCAAAAGCAAAAAAGAAAGAAACGGAGGGCAATAGAAATGTATTACATATTACAGAACAGATTGGATGCGGATAATTTTGTTACAACCTTTTGGAGTGATGAAAAGCACAGAACATTGGCTGATCGCTTGTACGAACTCATAGAAACCTTAGATGGAGCATATGACAGCCACCGGAAATCCTTTGAAATGGGCGGTTATGTTCTGATTTTTCCGGATTATGCAGACTATAAAAAGGATATCGCTAAAATTGAGGAATACTATAAAATCAATCCTTCGCTGTACGAATACCGGGATATCATAGGAGAAGGCAGACAGCCGGATGGAAAAAAGTACAGGGAAGATTTGTACTTGCTTTCAAGTGATGATTCTCTGGTTTTCATCTATCCGGGGGAGCAGAAAGGGGGTGAATAGGATGCAGTATGTAATCTATGGTATGCTTGCAGGTGTAGTGGTTATTGTAGCTGCTGAATCTTTTCTCTATGCGTAGTTGTGTGGATGAAAAAATCAGAAGTAAAAAGCATGAAAGGAAGTGATCGAATGACCGAAGCGTTGTTGTTTTTGCTTGGTTTTGCAAGTGTCACAACGGTTTATGAAGTTGCAAAAACAGGCAAGACAAAACGAGCAGAAAAAGAGCTGCTGAAAGTGGCAAAAGACGAGATGAAGCATAAAAAACGCTGATTCGTTTTTGTAAAAATCTATGAGGGATGGAGCGTTGCTTTTGTAGCGTTCTTTCTCTTTTTTTGATAAACGGATATTTTTTTGTGGGGAGGTTTGATGTGAATGATTGACAAAATTTGCAATGTATTATTTTCACAACTGCATTTATAGATTTCTAATCTATAAATGCAGATTAAAAAAGAAAAGGAGGGTGAAGACTATGAGTTTTTCACTAGAAGGTTTCACGAAAGAAACCGTAACAAATCAAACTGCTAGCTCGGTATCAATGGTGGCTGGCACAAAACTTATTTTAACAGGCGAGGCGATTGAGCGTCTCGAACTTACGCCCGAACAGATGGGAAAGAGCAGTAGGTACAGGGCGACACTTCACACAAACGCTGCGGACATGCAGCTCGTCATTGCTAAAGACCAGACTACAGATGGGGTATCGTTCAGTGGCAAGGCGAAGCGAGTTGAGCTGTATGCGGCTCCTGTATGTAAGAAAGTACTTGGAATAATTGGCAAGACTTTAGCAGGTAGCGGTACCGTGAATTTCTCCGGTGTTGACTATGATACATCTCCGGATGGGATACCATACATCATTATCGACCTTACGAGCTATTCCGCTAATCAGGGTGTGTTCAAGAATGACACTGTAAACCAAGTGAATTTAGGAAAGGAGGACTGATTCTATGGCAAATCGAGCAAATATAGCAAATGGCGGTACGGAGGTTTTTGACTTCCGTAAACCAAATCCGGTAAAGACTGCCGGACAGTATGGATGTAAGGTGCTTAGGATCGTTGCAGATGGTGATTCCTATAAGGTGACTGTCAGACCGCATGAAATAGCGGATCCAAGCAAAGAATATTCTCCAATCAGAGGCTGGGTGCCGAAGGAGATCAAAGATAATTCGATTACCGAACATTTTCTTACGGCATTTGGCAATCCGCAATGCTTCGGTGATGTTATTGGTAAGTCCGCTACTATTGAGGTGGATTTTAATACCGATACGGAGACTGGCGAGACCTATGCTAACGTAGTTGATTTTGTGATTTAAACATGGCTTTATTATGTTGTGACTATTGCTCCGGATGCTTCGGCATCCGGGGTGCTTTTAGTATTTCAGCAAGCAAGGAGGATTTAGTTATGGCAGTCAGAAAAGATTAGGACGGAGTGACTTTTGGTCAGACTTTTTTTAACTTTAAAGGCGAAGAAGAGTATATTGTAAGGGGCAGGGATTTTGATATTGCAGAAATCTCTGAGGACAGCGATACAGGTGAGGTCTATTATACGGTGCAATGCCAGAAGCTAGGAAGAGATTCAGAGTTCCAGATTCCGATCAGTGATGCCATGGATGCACAGGCTTTAGTAGATTACCGTAGGTACGGACTTACTGTAAATGATTCAAACAAGCGTATTATCCCCGATATATTTCAGCAGAAGGAAGAAGAATACATAGAGGCAAATAAGCCCATCCGTGCGCTACATTCCATAGCCGGTGTAAAAGAATGTGCAGATGAAAATGGAGAACCTATTTTAGTGTATGCAGGTGCAGAGAATCCGGTCAATAATTCAAAGTATTGCGGTAAATTTGACATAGAGCCAAAGGGCGATCCTGACAAGTGGTTTGGTTTCGTAAAAAGTCTGCTCAGACATTCTTCCGGCATTGCTTTCATTCTTGCGTTTGCATTTGCTGCAGTCCTGCATGGTGTGCTAAAGGGCAAAAAAGACATTGATAATCTGATCTTACATCTGCGGAGCGAAAGCAGCGTAGGGAAGTCCACTATGTTAGAATTAGCAGTTTCGGTTTTTGGCAATCCAGATACGAAATGTGCGGATGGTCTGGCTCGTCCATGGAACAGTACACATAATGCCATCCTTCACAGGATGATGGGCGAGGGAAGTCAGAGGGGCGGTATCCTGTATGCACTGGATGAAATTGATTTAGCTGATAAAAAGAACATTGACAGACTTTTGTATGCTTTGGCTTCCGGGGTGGAACGTGACAGACTGACAGCAAGGGGGAAAAGGCAGAAGTCCATGACCGGACATTTCTTTGTCATTTCCACCGGTGAGGACAGTCTTTTGGAAATGACCAAAGGAAATCCGGGATTGACTGTGCGTGTGATCGAGATGGATGACCATATGTGGACAGACAGCGCAAAGCAGAGTGAGGATATAAAAGAATTTATCCATAAAAACTATGGTCACGGTGCAACCGAATTTGACTTACATCTTGGCAGATGGATTCAGCAAAATGGAATGGATGCATTATGTGAAAAACTGGAAAACTGCCGTAAAGCATATCAGGATAAATGCACCATAACGGAGAGAAAAGAAAGGAAATCCGGCAGATATGGCTTGATTCTATTATCGGCAGAATTTCTGAATCTGTTCTTTGATTTTGGCATTGACATAGAAGAACTGTGTAACTTCATGATTGAGAATGAAACTAATAATTCTGAGGATTTAGAGGGATATGCCGATTTTTACAATAAGTTAGTAGGGCAGATCGTAAAGGAGGATGCGCATTTCGTACATCTGGACAATTCAAGGAAAAAGCTGAGTGATAAAGCAAAACAGGCACATTATCTACCATCAACTAAAGAACAGTGGGGATTGATCGAACCGATTTTTGACACCATAGAACTTCCGGAGGGCAGATTTGCACAGTCGATTGCCTATATTGAGAGAACCGAGTTTGATAATATCGTCAGGAAAAGGCTGAATTATGAAGATAGCAAGAGCCTGAGAAAATGGCTGAAAAAGAATGGTCTGAGTCGCTGTGAGGATGACCGGGGATATTGCCGGATGACCATAAACCATGTTGAGCTGAACTATGTTGCAGTATATCTTCCGGGAGAAGAGGACAGGGGGGAAATATGCCGGGAAGAATTGATAAAGGAATTGCTTCGTTCCGGTAATACCTATCGCATAAAAAACGATATGGAAAAACTGGGCGAGTGTATCATCAAACTAAAAGAGAACAGGGATGTATTAGACGAATCACAAATAGACAGTCTAAACCGCATGATAAAAAAGTACAATAATTTAGAAGAAAAAATAAAGAATGGTGAGGATATCAAATCTTCTCTATTTGATGATTTAGAGGACTGATTAGCTATTGTATATGGGATGGTATCAGCAGTAAAGATTATGTGTATTATCGTATGGCTGCCGGAGGAATGGAATTGTATTTTTCCGGTGGTCATTTCTTCTTTTGT
>JAFVAA010000029.1 GCA_017476305.1 Lachnospiraceae bacterium | reverse complement strand
AGATCAGAATCCGGTCAATGAATGTCACGAGGGTAAGCCTGTCAATCTCCGAAAAAATATAGCTTTGAACCCCTCCACTCTCTGAAATGCACTCCTCATACAGACCACCAACAGCTTTTTGACTTTCAGACAGTTTCAGCAATCTTTCCTTAAATCCTGCCAACTTCTCCCCGACTGCCACGCCATCCGCATACAGTTTCCGGATCAGTTTTTTCTGCTCACTGATCGCAGATAAAATCTCCTGCTCTTTTCTGCCGTATATCTCCCGGTACTGTGCAAACTGTTCTTCTGTGAGAAGCCCCTCCTGCAAGTCCTGATACAGAGAGGATTTCAATGCCGAACACTTCGTAAGCTCCTGCCTTAACCGTACAATCTCCGCATCCTGTTCCATAGCATTTTCAAAACCGTCCTCCATCTGCCCAATCTTCTCCAAAATGCTCTGTGTGTCGCAGAGAATACGAATGTAGCGGTTCAACTCCCCTGCCACGATTTCATCCAGCATTTCTTCCCGGATACTGTGCCTGCTACAATCTCCGTTCCTGTTATAATCGGAGCAGATGTAGTTAATGATTTCTTTCTCTTTGTATTTTGACTATTCTCCAAAGGAACTTTAGTTCCTTAACATGCTCATACCACAATCCCCACAGAACAATAATCCGGCATATTAATAGGCACACTTCTCTGTCATAATACCCTCTAAACCACCCCGACCGATGCCATCCTCTCCGCTTTCAGCTATGCCACTCTTTTCCTTACCACTTTTATCACTTATCCTGTTCCTGTCTTTAGCCTTATTTCCCTTTGGAAATGCAATAATTGAATCCCGCATCCAAAAAAGCATCTGCCATCCGACAAAATTCGTCATAATCGACCTGCCCGCCCTTCATCGGAAGCCTCATGCAGCCAAAACCAAAATTGCCATGTATCTCCGGAAAAAACTTACTCTCTTTCATATCACTCACTCCACCTTTCTACTCAGCCATCATCAGTCTGCTTTCGTTCTTCCATCATTTCTTTCCGGTCATCTTTACCGGTCATATGCACGAGAACAAAGCTGTCATCTAAAACCTCTCGCAAAACCGCCTCATTCTTGGCAATCATGCCGTCATACATCTTCATACAAACATTCCTTATCCGTTCCTTCTCTTCCATACGGCACCGCCTTTCATAAGTAGTATAGAAAAACCACCAAAAACATCAATTCGATTTTCGGCGGTTTTTGATAAGTCTCCCTTATTTAAGTCCTTTGCCACATATAGGTCTGCCGCAATCGGTTATTTTCCTGATCCCTTTCTCCAATCGTTCCAGCCCGTCGTAAAGTACCGACTTCGGACAAGCAATATTCATCCTCAAAAATCCTGCCTCTCCGTATTCTTTCCCATCTGACAGATACAGACCTGTCTCCTTCCTGATAAAGTCAGCCAGATTCATGCTGGAATTTTCCTGACGATTACATGATTTTTGTACATCTGAAGTTTCAACGAACCTTCCTGACAATTTGTCTGCAAATTGTTTATTCACCTCTCTTGCATCTATCCATAAAAGATAAGTGGCATCCCCTTTGATCAGATGTAATTCCGGCAGATGCTTCACAAGATAATCTTCTACAATTTTCCGGTTCCCTGCTATATAACTCCTAAGCTCATCCATCCAGCCGCCGCCTTTTTCAAATGCTGTCACGGTCGAAACCACCGCAAAGGCATTCGGCTCTGCCACTTCATCCGTATTTAATGCCCGCCAGACCTTATGTCTCAGATTTTCATCCGGAATCATGACCGCTGCACTCTGCATCCCTGCCAGATTAAACGCCTTAGAGGCAGAAAGGCAGGTCACACTGATATTTTTGCAAATGTCCGAAGCACTCGCAAAGGGTACATACTCCTTCCCCGGCTCTGTCAGGTCACAGTGAATCTCATCGGAAACTACAGTCACATGATATTTGCCGCAAAGCTCTCCAAGCCTTTTTAATGTATGTTTATCCCATATTT
>JAFVAA010000305.1 GCA_017476305.1 Lachnospiraceae bacterium | reverse complement strand
TATACCATCTTTAATTAAAAACTCTTATACTAGTTTATATTATCATTGAAGAAATATAAAAACGATGTTCGTCTGCTAAAAAAGCAGAAAAACGAACATTGTACAGAAAATGAAAAAAGTCTTAAGGATTACTTGGCATAAACGTAGCTCAGAATAAACGCATGAACGAATCTAAACGGTTCCTTTCAGAAAAAACTATAAAAATTTACTCAAACTTCCCAGTTTAAAAATCACTCTTAAACCTTGATTTTTAAACAATTTTTATACTTCAATTTATAACTTGACATTTAAACAGGCACCATCCTGTGGTATAATAGAATCAGAAAAAACACAACATACCATAGAAAGGTGCCTGATCCTATGATAAACCAAAATGATAAAAAAAACAATACCCCTGACAAAACAGAATGCGATTTCCAAAATGCAATCCGGGAGCTCGGGATCGCAGGAATGCTCCGCAAATCCAATATTTTTAAGAAAAAAGGACACTCTGTATTTTCCGTGTTCCAGACCCTTCTGCTCATGGTATTCCGCGGATGCAGCCTCTATGAGTTTCTTCGTGGGAAGAAAGGTGCATCTGCCTATGATGACAACACATACTACCGGTTTCTCGACAATATCCGTTTTAACTGGCAGCGGTTTCTTCTGCTTCTGTCTGCAAAAGTGGTCTCCTATATGGACACGCTGACACGGCCGGACCGCATCCGGGCATTTGTTCTGGATGATTCTGTCATCCCATATCAGAGAAGCAAAAAACGGGAACTGCTTTCGTGGGTACATGACCATGTCATCCATAAGACTGTCAAAGGATTTTCCATGCTCACCCTTGGATGGACAGATGGATACAGTTTTATTCCGACCGGCTTTTCCATGCTGGCATCTGCAAAAGAGGAAAAACGCATCAATGCCCCTAAGAGTGGAACCGATAAGCGTTCCCGTGGCTGGAAATGCCGCAGGGAAGCCGTCATGCAGAAGCCGCAGGCTGCCATTATGCTGATTCGTAATGCATTGAAACATGGCATCCATGCCGATTATGTCCTCATGGATACGTGGTTCACGAATGAGCCGCTTATCCGGGGAATCCTTACAGAAGGACTTGATGTCATCGGGATGCTGAAAAAAGGAAACCAGCAATACTGGTACAAAGGCAGGCTGTATACATCGGCAGGACTGGCTCTGTCTGCTTTCCGCAGAAATACCGGAAGCATCCTTGGATCCATTGTCGTACAGACCAAAAACCATAAGATTCCGGTCAAGATTGTATATGTCCGCAACCGGAACAATTACAACGAATATATCACAATCCTGTCCACGGACTGCAGTCTTTCCGATCGTGAGATTGTACGCATTTACGGCTCCAGATGGAACATTGAGCTGTTTTTTCGTACATCAAAATCGCTGCTGAATCTTGGAAAGGACTCGCAGAGTCTGAGCTACGATGCCCTGGTGGGAAGCACGACAATCGTGTGTACCCGCTTTATCATTCTGGAATTGCTGCGCCGCAGGGCAAATGACCAGAAAACAATCTGTGAGCTGTTTTTTGTATGTTGCGAAGATGTACGGGATATTGAGTACCGTGATGCCCTTCGTTCCCTGCTTTCTATTGTTCTGGGTGGATTGAAACAGGGGATTATCAAAATCACAAAAGAAGTGAAAAGTCAACTGTTAAACTGGTATGTTTCCCAACCGGCATTTATTCAGGAAATATGCCCTGATTTGGTGTGGGAAGTTTGAGTAAAAATGTACCAAATATCTTTAGCGACATCATTCATCCCAATAATCTTCTGTCTCCTGCAATCTAGTTTTGATACCAAACATCTTCTGCACGAAATCCTCTCTCTCATTATATATATTCACAATGTAAATCCTATCATCATCTATCCTGTAAAAAATTTAATTCCGAACTGCATATATACACACGTAATCACAATCCACACCATAATTATCTCTGACTGAAATCCCCATATTCTCATG
>JAFVAA010000304.1 GCA_017476305.1 Lachnospiraceae bacterium | reverse complement strand
GTGCAATACCAACAAAAAGAAGGACTGCTTTTTATGCAAGCTGCCCTTCTATGAAAACCGTGCTAAGCCTTTGATTTTAAACCACTTTTACGGTTGTATGAATTGTTATATCTGATAAGTCATTTTTCTGTGAATAGTAACAGAGAACATGAAAGATATTATTAAAAAAGATTTAGGGAATAAAACGGATAAGAGAGGGAACGATAATGATCTTCATCTTATCTGTATGGATGATGTGGAGGCAACGGAAGTCGAGTGGCTGTGGTATCCATATTATCCCCAAGGAACTGCAAATTATTAATCTGCAGTTCCTTTGGAAAGACTGACGATCGTGCAGGGCGATCCGGGGGAAGGAAAGACCACGATGGTGTTACAGCTTGCGGCGCTCTTATCAAAAGGAGAACTGCTCCCCGGAGAAGACAAGGATGTGGAATCAGATGCTCCGGTAAAGGAGGCGGTCAATGTGATCTACCAGACGGCAGAGGACGGACTGGCAGATACCGTCAAGCCGAGGCTGGTATCTGCCGGAGCGGATTGTAAGCGGGTGCTTGTGATCGATGAAAGCAGGACGAATCTTTCCATGACGGATGAACGGATAGAGCAGGCACTAAAAGAGACAGGGGCGAAGCTCCTGATCCTCGATCCGATACAGGCATATCTTGGGGCAGAGGTAGATGATGCACAATGTCAACTGCGTTGACATCTGCAAATGAGATACGCCCGGTAATGAAAAGGTTAGGCAATCTGGCGGAGAAATACAGATGTGCCATTATCCTTATCGGTCACATGAATAAGGCAAGCGGTTCTAAATCCACATACAGGGGGCTTGGCTCGATTGACTTTCAGGCAACAGCAAGAAGTGTTCTGGTGGTCGGCAGGGTAAAAGATGATCCGACACTCCGGGTGATGGCACATGACAAGAGCAGCCTTGCCCCGGAGGGAAAGTCGATAGCGTTCCGATTGGATAAGGAGAACGGGTTCCGGTGGGAAGGCGAGTGCGATATGACGGTGGAGGAACTTCTTTCCGGGGATGTAAAAGGGCAGAAGATCAAGAGAGCAAAGACATTCCTTGCGGAAATGTTGAAAGATGGACGGAGATCGCAGAAAGAGATCGAGGAGGCGGCACAGGAGCAGGGAATCCGCTCCAAGACTCTCCGGAATGCAAAGCAGGAGATGAATGTCGGTTCGGAAAAGGTCGGGAACCGGTGGTACTGGTACTTATAGGAAATGGTCCAGAAATTTCAAGATGGCAAGATGACCATTTCTTATAAAGAGGGCATCTTGCCACCTTGATAATGTGTGGAGAACTTTTTAGATTTGAAAAGACCAAATCTAAAAGTTCTATGACCACACATGGGAAGAATGCCGAAAACGGGCATTCTTCATAGAAAATTTGAATCTGATAGTTCGATAGAAAAGGGGGGAAGTCAGCATGATAACAGGAAGATTAGGATACAACAGCGACAATGACCGTTACGGTCTATTGGTCTCGGATTTATGGGAGCATGAAGGTTTCCACTGTGGCGAAGGGCTGGAGGTCATGGTGGATGGAAAGTGGATAGCGACAAGAATGGAGATGTCAGCAGACAGGGAATGGTATCTGGTGGGGACGGATTACAAAGGTGATCTGGAATATATCAGGGCGAGGATATGATCTTTCGTGAGAGGGATTCCGAGCAGTCAGTATGACGGTACCGGGGGAGCAGGACGGTCACGCTGGCTGCGTAAGCTAAGCTCCCGGCAGGGCGCAAAACCGAAGGAGTTGTCATCCGGCAGATTATAAGCTCCCGCTTCCGTCAGATTGTTTGGGCTTAAATGTGGGAGTCGATATTGTGCCGTTCATGTTTACTGGTTCATTTCCGTCATATTTAGAGGAACAGGAAAGGAGCCAGACCCAAGTGACTGTGAATGGCTCCCGTT
>JAFVAA010000303.1 GCA_017476305.1 Lachnospiraceae bacterium | reverse complement strand
TCGCTTACAAGTATCGTATCCTATCCGGAAAGAGGTGAGGGAGGCAGCAACCGGTATCGCGGGAACTGCTCTCCTAAACTGGTGGAAGACCTGATTGGATCCTTTCACCCGGCGATGGTATGTGATTATATGTGTGGAAGTGGTACGACAGGTGCAGCGGCAGCAAATATGGGAATCGAGAGTAGGTTGTATGATCTGCACAGCGGATTCGATATCATGCACTGTGACATACCGGAACGCCCGGAATTTATCTTCTGGCATCCGCCATACTGGGATATCGTGGTCTATTCAGACAGGATGTATCCGGCAGATGAGGTGGAGAAACGGTTCGGTTATGATCCGAAGAAAGTCGATTTGTCCCGGATAGCGGACTGGGACTGTTTTGTGAAGGCGATGAATTATGCCATGACCAAGCAGTTTTCGGCACTGGAGAAAGGCGGCAGGATTGCTGTCCTTATGGGCGACATCAAGAAAAAAGGGCGGCTTTACAGCATGCTTTCTGAGATTGTGAAACCGGGGACGATGGAGAATATTATCATCAAGGCACAGCACAACTGTTTTTCCGACAGAAATACATACAGCGGAAGGTTCATTCCTATCCTGCATGAGTATGTGATGATCGTGAGGAAAGAGGATGCGCTTATTTTTCCAGTACTGGAGACAGTAAGGAAAAAGTGTGACATCAAGGAACTTCCGGGAGCGACATGGCGGGATGTGATTGCGGCTGTCATGGAAAATGCCGGAGAAGCAGTAGCACTCGGTTTTCTTTATGAGCAGATCGGGACACATGAAAAGACAAGAAAAAATCCTTGGTGGAAGGAAAAAATCCGTCAGACCTTGCAGTATCATCCGGAGCAGTTCGTGCATATCGGGAGAGGACTGTGGCAGTTACGGAAAAATGCGGCATAAGAACATAAAAAAGAGGTAGGAGGAATTTTATTATGAAGATGAAATTAAAAACAGAGTTTAGCGAGTATCCGGAAGTATTTCTGGAAGTAGGAGAATATCAGGCAGATGGAAGTCCTGCTGTGGAACTTTATACAGGGGACGGTGAACTGATCACGGTCATTACAGTATGCCTGATGGATCTTTTTCTGGAGGCGGGTGAATCGTATGTGGATACGAACAACTGCCCGTGGGCACTTGATTTTATTAAGGAGTATTCACTGGGAGAACCGACCGGAAGAACCAGGAAAAGCGGATTCTGTACTTATCCGTTGGTACGGTTTGATATGGAGAAACTGAAGGAATTTGCATTTCCGGAAACAAAAATGTAACAGCTAAAATATGCAAAAAAGGAGCGGGTGTCACTTTGAAAGTGGCACTCGTTGTTCTTTAGGAGCAGCCGTGGGGCAGTACTTGAAGAAACGAAAGGATTTTAGTATAATAATAGAGTGATGGGAGATTTTATCCCCTAAATTGAGGTGAAAAGATGGAAGATAAACAATCATTATTTTTTGGAAATGATTTCTTAGAGGAAGAGATTGCAAAGCATACTATTAAAGATAGTGTGTTTGGAAATCTGTTCACGGATAAAAAATATCTATTGCAGTTATATCAGACGCTTCATCCGGAAGACCGGGATGTTACGGAGGATGCATTGACGGATATCACAATCCACAACATTCTGACAGATGGGATATATAACGATCTTGGCTTTATTGTCCGTGGTGGTAGAATGGTGATACTTTTAGAGGCTCAGGCTACATGGACAGAGAATGTGATTATCCGGATACTGATTTATTTACTTTATTCTTATCAGGGCTATCTGAAAAGGACTAAACAGAATGTTTATAAGAGTAAGAAGGTTCATTTTCCAAAACCGGAAATGTATATGATCTATACTG
>JAFVAA010000302.1 GCA_017476305.1 Lachnospiraceae bacterium | reverse complement strand
GGCAACCCTGACCTTTGAGAACCGCCATAAAGACGACCGCATCCACCGGGCATATACACAGGCATACCGCCGGATGGATTCCAGAAAACGCACTAAATATATCTCACGGGCAGAGTTTGCCGAGTGGGGACGGATTGCAAGGGAGAAACGCACCCTTTGCGAAAATGGAAAGATCAGTTTTGAGGAATTTCAAGCGTGGCTTGACGAAACGAAACGGAAATAAAAATCAATAAAAGTTCATGTTCCTTCCATACGTTACAGGCATAGTCTTATAACCGGGAAATACCATGTTGATTCCTTGTATTACATCATCAGTAATTACATAGAAAAATGGATGCAAACCTGTTACGATTTTTCGTAATAGGTTTGCATCCCATCGCTCTGCAAGTCATCATATCCACTTTTTTATTTCAAGTCATCATATGTTATTATTTTAATATCATTTTTTCTAATAAACTCTTTTGTTTCCTCGCTCACGGCCATCTCCACCTCTTTCGTCCGGGGTATTGTCAAAGAAGATTTTTCCAAAATATATGCATCCAGATATCCCGGATGGCAGACAAACATCGGCAAAATACCGTCTTTCTGGTCTGGGATCAAAGACCGTTTTAATGATTCAAAAGGTATATACCCCGGATCCATGCTGTCCATAACCATCTTCAATCTGCCTTTTCCGAAAGGAACCGGCTCTCCATTTTCTGAAAACTCCAGATAATACAACCCGTGCCGCTTTGCTACAATCTCTAATCCTCGAAAGAAATTGTGGCTTGCCACCGCATGCCCTTCAAAATACTGCGGTTTTTGTCCGGTAATTTCTATAAATCTCTCATACTGTGCCTCGATCTCCATCACCACTTCATCCAGAGCCACAAAATCAATTTCTGCATTCCTATATTCCCTTGAAGGTTTAAACTCTCCATTTTCCTGTGTGATGCTTGGAATTTTCTTTGGATCCGTAATCGGTCTGCCGACACAGATATTCGTATGCTGACCGATACAGGCCCCTGTATCCCGGATCAGTTCAAATCCATGCTGCGAAAAAGGCATATTCGGCATCAAACCGACCGACTTTATAATCCCCTCTTTTACAGTCTTTGCTATCCCATAATTCGTACCCTCTGAAAATCCCAGATCATCCGCCCGGATCAATAATCTTTTCATATCTGGAACCGCCCTCCTTTTCTACATTTTCCATTTATTAAAAATCAATCCCCAAACTCAAAACCTGATTACAGCCGTCTTCCCTGCTTTTACCTCGCCGGTTCCTAAAGAAAGTCCCGGATAATCATCACTATTTGTAACTAAAACCACGGTAATCGGATCATATCCTTTTTCCTTTATCAATTTTCTATCAAACGATAGCAGCTTATCTCCCATCTTCACATGATCCCCCTCATCCACAAATAATTCAAAACCATTTCCATTCATGGATACGGTGTTCACTCCCTCATGGATCAAAAGCTCTGCCCCGTTTGCAAGCTGTAAACCAACCGCATGCTTTGAATCCTTGATTACACTCACCACCTCTGCATCACATGGTGCTATGATCACATCTTCACTCGGAATGATGCCCACTCCCATCCCCAGTGCACCACTTGCAAAAGCATCATCTGGAATCTCCATATAGGAAACTGCCTTCCCACTGACCGGTGCCTTCATCTCATTCATACTGCTTACTGCATCTGACCTTTCCACCACATCTTCCACCCTGTCAGCATCCGGCTCTTTCCCCGTTACCACCGGATCATTTTTATCAAATCCTGTCAAAAAAGTGACCGCTGCTGAAACCAGCATAGCGATGATACAGCCTATCGTTCCATTGATCAGATTTGCCTTATCCGCCCCTGAAAAACTAAGTACCATCAGAAAATTTGTCGCACCCATCGCATACATATATGCATGTGTGATTCCTACATACAGACCACCAACTGCACCGCCTGCCATCAGTGCGATAAAGGGGCGCTTATATTTTAATCCGATTCCATACAAGGCAGGTTCTGTCACCCCGCCCACAATACCGGATATGAAATATCCAAGGCTCAGCGATTTTTCCTCTTTATCCTTAATTCTTAAAAACGCTCCCAATGCCAATCCGAAGGTTGAGGCAGTCGCACATAATGCCGCAGGCCAGATCACTGTTTCTGACCCTGTAGTCATATACACATTTAAGACGGTCACAATCATGACTACATGCATACCTGACATAACTAAAAACTCCCATAAAGCCGCTATGACCGCTACTGCCACAAATCCGCCCACATTTCCAAATGCGATCAGCCCAGCAGATACATACTGCCCCACATAAGCTCCTAACGGTGCCAATGCACAAAGCGAAACCGGAAGCATAACTAATATCGTCAAAAACGGAACAAAGATCGTAGAGAGTGCATCCGGAATATACTTTTTAAAAAACTTCTCTACATAGCTCATCGCCCAAACAGAAAGGATAATAGGAATCACGGACTGTGAATAATCATTTAACAACGCTGGAATCCCAAAAACCGTAAACTTTGTCACTTCTTCTGCCGCTGCCATAGCCATAAAATCAGGTGCTAAAAGGATACCACCCATGAACATCCCTAAAATCGGTGAGGCACCAATTTTTGCTGCGGCAGTATATCCTATAAATATGGGCAGGAAATAAAAGCCTGCATCATAGACAAAATCAAACAGCTTATAGATATCACTTTCCGCCTGAAAAGTCCCCAGCATATCCGGACCAAAAATGGATAATAAAGTCTTGAACATAGCTGCCCCAATTAAAATAGGAATCAGCGGAGTTAAAGAACCGGCCATATAATTTAAAATATTCATCCCTATTTTTTTCGGTGTCAGCTTTTCTTCCTTCCCCTGTGAACCTTCGTCTGAAGATGCCGATGATGCTAACCCCCCGATTTCCACGACCTCTTTATAAACTTTCGGTACATTCTGCCCAATGATAACCTGATACTGACCACCGGAACGTGCCACCCCCAGCACACCGCTTATCTTTTTCACTTTGTCATCATCTGGAATACGGTCATCCTTTAGATTCAGCCGTAATCTGGTCATACAGTGTGTAACATTTGTAATATTTCCCCTGCCTCCAACTGCAGCGAGAACATCCTCTGCGATTTTCTTGTTATCTGCCATAAAAACCTCCTCCTTTAACTATAAATTTCTGATTTTTTAGTTCTTGCCTTTACACCCTTCTGCATTTCGTAGTAAACTATAACCAGAACACTAGGGAAGTGTCTGTTTTGTTTATTTCTTATAGCATCATCATACAGGACAGAGCCACATTTTACTATGTCAATACCCGAACGAAATACCACTAATTTCCGACTTATTAAAGGAGGACTTCCATCCATGAACAGAGAACAGCTGATCCACGAATTTTATCACCTCACCGATACTGAAAAAGAACGCTTAGAAACCGCTAATACTGCTCCCAGCTCCTATTATCAGTTTTTGGAAAAAAACGGCTATCTGGAAAAGAACGGTATCTATCATATGCCGAGCATTTTCCTTTCCGCACCAGCTCCCAAAACAGAATACTCCTTTTGGAACCGGGTGGATTACAGTCCATATCAGTCCCTTTTTCGTTTAAAAAAAGCCAGCCGTTTTGTAAAAGAACCTCTTTCTTATGCGGATTTTTTATCCATTCGATATGTTTATTCCGGAGAAGACAGGATCACAACTCCCTCTACAGACTTCACTCTCGGACAAAACGACCTCTGCCTGATGAATGCCGGTTTTGTCTGCTCCCAGTACCTGAAACAGAAAGAGGATATTGTTTTTACCTTTATGTTTGAAAAGGATTATCTAGTAAAAAATGTGATCAGAAACCAAAGAGAAAGCAGTATCATCACCAGGTTTATTTATGACTATGTGCTAGCAAGCAAGAATCCGAATAACTATATCATCTTTCATGGAAAGGACAGCGATAAACTCCCCAGGCTTTTAGAGGACATTGTCATGGAATATGCCCATCCGACCAGCATGGGCGAGTTACTTTTGGAAGCATATCTGCAGATTCTCTTAGTCGAAATGACACATTTCGAGTATGAATTTGAAAAAACAAAAAACAGTCTGCAGACCATACATTTTGCCGAGATCCTGCAGGAGATTGAGGACTCCTATGCCACAGTCTCTTTATCCGGATTAGCAAAAAAATATGGATACAATCCAGACTATATCAGCAGACGTATCCAAAAAATAACCGGTAAAAGCTATAAGGATCATTTACTGGAGACCAGAATGGGAAAAGTATGCCAGCTTTTAAAAAACAGTTCCCTTCCCATCCAGGAAATCATGATCCAATGTGGCTTTACTAGCGAAACCTACTTTTACAAAAAATTCAAGGAGCTCTTTCACATGACTCCCCATGCTTACAGAAAGCAGTAAAACTATCACCATTCGCAGTCAATCGGACTGACCACGAACGGTAACTAGAATTACGTGTAAAGATCAGGCTTCCCTGATGGCTTTTTTTACCCTCAAAAGCATAGAAGGCGATACAGAAAGCTCATCAATCCCCATATCTATGAGTCTTTTCGTTATCGTGGTATCCGAACCAAGTTCTCCACAGATACCTGCCCAGATACTGTTTTTATGTGCATTGTCTATGACCATCTGTATCATGCGCAGAACCGCCTCGTGATGTGCATCATAGATATCATCTAACTTTGCATTCTGCCGGTCAATCGCAAGCGTATACTGTGTCAGATCATTGGTCCCTATACTGAAAAAGTCCACATGTGGTGCCAAAAGATCACTGATCATGACCGCTGCCGGTGTTTCGATCATAATCCCCTGTTCCACATATCCATACGGAAGACCATCAGCATCTAGCTCCCTCTTTACCTCCTCCGCAATCTCACGGATCTGTAAGACTTCTTTTACCGATATGATCATCGGATACATGATGGCAATATTCCCATAGGCACTAACTCTGAAAAGTGCACGGAGCTGTGTCTTAAAAAGCTCTTTCTGTTTCAGGCAAATCCGGATGGCACGATATCCCATCGCCGGATTATCCTCTTTTCCAAGGCCGAAATAATCCACCTGCTTATCTGCCCCGATATCCAAT
>JAFVAA010000301.1 GCA_017476305.1 Lachnospiraceae bacterium | reverse complement strand
CCGAATGTCAAGTGTGCGATTGCGACATGCTGGGAGGAGGGACCGAAAGCATATCACACCTGTAACAATTCCTGGTATACCCTCTTTGATGGCGGTCCTTGGAATCCCTGGATTCCTTCGAAGCAGAATACGCATGCACCGGCTGCCAATGAGGCAGAGGACAGTGGAATCGTAGCAATTCCTCATCTTTCGAGAGACCTTCTGGCGTGCTATGATGGAAATGGTTCGAATTTCGGTACCCATCCGCAGAATGTACTGCGTGGTATGATTTATGATACGGAGACCTGGGAGTATCCATATCTTTACAACCTGATCGACCAGTACAGGCATCTGGCTAAGTATAACAACGGATATTCCTACAACATGATGTTCGTGGGACCGGGCTGGCTCAATAAGATGGGACGCTGGGAGCAGCCATATGAGCTTCTGAAAAAATCCTATGAGGATGGCATGGCTTACTATGGGGAGTTAAAGAAAAAGGGTGAGCTCATAGATATGACGATGGCAGAGTTCGCAGACTTCTATCGTGAGAATAAGACCTATACCGAGCCGGAGTGTGCACTTTGGAAGGATATTTTATATGGCTCTGACAAGCAGCTTTTCTGGTATGTCGATCCGTATATGAGAGCCTGTGTCAATATGGACCAGGGCGGTGCCATCGTTGATCTCCGTCCATATGCTGCTAAATTAAAATGGGAGGTTGGAATCGGCACGAAGCATGTGCAGGATGCTTCTTATCCATTCCTGATTCAGGAGAAATACAGAGCCGGATATTTTACGCATTATGCCGGTGAAGGAACCATCCGTTCTGCAAAGCTTTCCTACAATGGTGAGGAAGTGGATCTATGCCTGTGCCGTACACATGCTGCTTTCGAGCAGGAAGGAAAGACGAGAATTTTAGTGTTAGATCCGGTAGAAATCGAATTTTATGATCTGACCGTGAAGCTGCAGACAAAGATGTATTTTGAAGAAGGTTCTTCGAACATCCGCATCGAAAGAAATATTTTAGAGATGAGCAATCCGGATGCAGAGGTGACATTAAATGAATATATCGTGGCATGCTATGGAACGACAGAGTATCCGGAGGATATGACGGGAATTACATTATCTGTTTCTAAGGATGGAGAGAAGAAGGATATTTCCTATGAATATAAGTGCAGGGAGGAAGTGCTTGCAGGTGCAGATTGCGCAGCAGCAGTGATTCCTGCCATTGAAACAAAGGTTTCTCTTACCACGGATGCAGCAGACGGAGAGGGCTATATCCGCGAGGGATATGCATTTTCCCCAATGTTTACGCTGGGTTATCAGAAAAAGATTCAGAATAAGGAGGTAATTACGACATGGCTCAATCTGGAAAAGGCAAATTAAATTATCGCTGCCCTCTCTGCTTTATGAGGGATTTGGATATTGATATGTTTTACGATAAGGAGAAGAAGGAGTACTACTGTCTCCGGTGCCAG
Source organism: Lachnospiraceae bacterium (assembly GCA_017476305.1). Taxonomy (GTDB): domain Bacteria; phylum Bacillota; class Clostridia; order Lachnospirales; family Lachnospiraceae; genus Butyribacter. The sequence goes on along the minus strand of JAFVAA010000301.1, from coordinate 3,419 downwards.
TATACGGGAGACGAGGAGGATGTGCTCGCTAAAAATCAGGATGTTCGTAAGAAGTACAGAAGGATGTATGACCGGATTACGGACTTTGACTGATTAATTCGTGACGGTTCCTTGGTGATAACAGAAATTTTGCACAGAGGGTACATTTGATTCATTCAAATGTACCCTTATGTGGAAAAAGGAATGTTTGGTTACGATTCGCAGATGGAATGGCTGTGAACAGTAGCAGGGTATGGGAAAAACAGAGAAAGGAATAGACGATATGGATTTTATAAAAGGAATGGATGTGTCAACGCTCTTAGAGGAGGAAGCCTGTGGAGCGCGATATTTTGATGGGGGAGAGGAAGGAGAGCTTCTTGCCATTTTAAAGAGATATGGCTGCAATTCCGTGAGGCTCAGGCTCTGGAATGATCCTTATGGCGAGGATGGAGCACCTTATGGTGCAGGTACCAATGATTTAGAAAAGCTGATCACACTTTCTAAGCGTGTAAAAGCGCAGGGCATGAGTATTCTTTTGGATTTCCACTACAGTGATTTTTGGGCAGATCCGGGAAAGCAGACGGTGCCGAAAGCGTGGAGAGGCTTCTCTGTTTCCGAGATGGAGAAGGCAGTATATGATTATACAGCCATGGTAATGGAATGTCTGATGAAGGAAGGCGTTTCTCCGGATTTTGTGCAGGTGGGAAATGAGATTACGAACGGGCTTTTGTGGCCAAGCGGAAAAAAGCCGGAGTTTGAAAATATTGCAAAGTACGTGAGTGCGGGAATACGTGCAGTACGTGAGGCAGATAAAAATGCACAGATTATGATTCATCTGGATAATGGCGGATTTAACAGTATGTACAGAGAATGGTTTGATGAATATATAAAGCGTGGAGAGGAGTTTGATATCATAGGTATGTCCTATTATCCGGCATGGCATGGAACACTGGGTGATTTAACATATAATATGAATGATATGGCAAAGCGGTATGGAAAGAAAATCTGTATTGCCGAGGTTTCTTCAGGCTTTACCATGGAGGATTATAAGGAGTATGAAAAACTTCCGGATGATGAGCGAAAGGGGATCGCCATTAAGCCGGAGATTTTGGAAAAGCTGGAATATCCGATGACGAAGGAAGGGCAGTCAGATTTCATGCAGGATGTCATGAGCCGGATAGCAAAGGTAGAGGGCGGCATGGGCTTTTACTACTGGGAGCCTGGCTGGATACCGGTGCCTGGCTGTGGATGGGCGACGGATGCAGCACTTGCCTATACCGGGGAAAAGGGACCTGGTGGAAATGAGTGGGCAAATCAGGCACTCTTTGACTATGATGGGAATGCGCTTCCGACACTAGAGACGATAAAAAATTTTAAGGGTTAATCATGAGAACTTGTAGTGGGGACATATTTTTGATATGATAATCAGGAACTGTAACTTTAGATTTTAGAAAGTGAGGGGAAATATGTCAGACAAGGAAAAAATTGATATGCTGATGGAGCAGTTGGCGATGCTATATGAAATTGAAGCAGATCTCGATAAGGAAAGTGATGTATTAACTTATAAGATCAATATTACAGAAGCCAGATTAAATGCACTGGGAATCACGGATTTCACGAAGCTTAGACCGATAAAGAAGTAAATTGGAAAGGAGATTATAAAGATGAGAATTTTAGTGACTGGTGGAGCAGGATATATCGGGAGTCATACCTGTGTGGAGCTTTTAGATGCGGGATATGAGGTGGTGATTTTGGATAACCTCTATAATTCCAGTAAAAAGGCGGTTGACCGGATCGAGGAGATTACCGGAAAAAAGGTGACTTTTTATGAGGATGATATGTTAGATAAGGAAGCCCTGGAAAAGATTTTTTCGAAAGAAAAGATTGACTGCGTGATTCACTTCGCAGGACTGAAGGCGGTGGGAGAGTCTGTGGCAAAACCTTTGGAGTATTATAAAAATAATATTACCGGCACGCTTACTTTAGTAGAGGTGATGCGGGAGCATGGCTGTAAAAATATTATCTTTTCTTCTTCTGCTACGGTTTATGGGGATCCCGCATTTATTCCGATTACCGAAGAGTGTCCGAAGGGAACACCGACGAATCCTTACGGATGGACAAAGAGTATGCTGGAGCAGATTTTGACAGACCTTCATACAGCAGATGAGGAGTGGAATGTCATCCTTCTTCGCTACTTTAACCCGATTGGGGCACATAAGAGCGGTATGATCGGCGAGGATCCGAAAGGGATTCCGAATAACCTTCTGCCTTATGTGGCACAGGTGGCGATTGGAAAGCTGGAGTGTGTAGGGGTATTTGGCGATGATTATGATACACCGGATGGAACGGGCGTCAGAGACTATATCCATGTGGTGGATCTGGCAATCGGACATGTAAAGGCGATTGATAAGATCAAGGAAAATCCAGGTGTGAAGGTATATAATCTGGGAACCGGAAACGGATACAGCGTGTTAGACGTCATCAAGGCATTTTCGAAGGCTTGTGGTCATGATGTACCATATCAGATAAAGGAGAGACGTCCCGGGGACATTGCGACCTGCTATTCGGATGCTACACTTGCGAAACAGGAGCTTGGCTGGGAAGCACAGTATGGAATCGAAGAGATGTGTGCGGATTCCTGGAACTGGCAGAGTAAAAATCCGAATGGGTATGCAGACGCATAAAATCGGAAAAGCGGACGGTCAGGGAGTACGGTATTAGAATGTAAAAAAGGCATAGGGAATGATGGGAAGAATCGCCTATGCCTTTTTTAACAGTTGGAAAAACGGACAAAAAACATAAAAACGAGCTGGAAAAACGGACAAAAAAGTATAAAAACGGGTTGGAAAAACGGACAAAATTTGTTAGGATATATGAAATATGTGCTGTTGAAGGTGCTGATGCAGAATTTGCCGAATGTGGCTCGTATTATGGTGAAATATGGATAGTACGAAAAAAATCAGAGTGTTAGAAGGGAGGAGTTATGAAATGAAAGAGAAAATCACGGAATTTTCACCGGAAATTATAAAGGATCCGCTTATTTTTGAGCAGAATCGTCTTTCTGCACATGCAGAATTTGAAACCTTTTGTAAAAAGCTTACGGTGAATCCATTTGGAAATGAGACGGAGCAGACCTTTGCTTCGAACCGTATTTTGTCCTTAGATGGTGTCTGGAAATTTGCCTATGCAGAAAATCCGGCATCTGTGGTTCCTGATTTTTGGGAGAGGGATTTCGACTGTCAGGAATGGAATGACATCAAGGTACCCGGGCATATGCAGTTACAGGGGTATGATATCCCGCACTATACGAACTGCGCCTATCCGTGGGATGGAAAGGAAGCGGTAGAACTAGGCGCGGCACCGGAGAAATTCAATCCGGTCGGGGAATATGTAAAGTATTTTGAGATACCGGAGGAGTACATAGGACAAACTCTGCGTAT
>JAFVAA010000300.1 GCA_017476305.1 Lachnospiraceae bacterium | reverse complement strand
GTAATGATCCTCGTCACCATCGGGCTGCTGCTCGTTGGCCTGGCGGTGCTGTATTTTCCCGTATGGGCCAGTATTCTTACGACCATTGTGCTTTTGGGCGGAGTTCTACTAGTCAATATGTTTTTGTTCCAGTTAGATATCTATTATCTGCCAGTTACGATGTTTTTGATCGTGGTCGGATTTGGCTTTGCGTTTATGTTTTCAGCACAGTGGACGATTGGACGGATTGGTGTCAGAAATCTGCCGATTGATGCAGTCATCCGGTTTACAGATACGATCGTAAAAATTGAACATTCTGTTTCCTATGCAGAATATTTGATGAAGAACCGAAATGAGATCGAAGAAGATATTTCAGCTTCGCTTCTATTGCCTGTGATGGATGGGGATTCTTTTCTTCTAAAAGAGCTCTCCGAGGAAAATTACAGGAATCGCAAGTTTGTAGAGAGTGAGTTTGGAAACAGGACGAAGAATTCCGGTTCTTCTGTGATTCAGACACGTTCCAATCTGTTTCAGGGAGAGAAGTACATTGCTTTTGTGCCGCTGCCTGTTTTTGATGTGGAATCGGAGGCTACCACCTATACTGTGATCGGGGTAAAAAAGAAATTAAAACCACAAAATGCATCCTATATTTCCATGATGCTGTTTTCTATGTACATTTATTTCAAGGCACAGCATGAAAGGGGAGAGCATCAGAGAATGTATTTTTCCATGCTTTCTTTGATGATTTCTGTAATTGACGCGAAGGATCCGGTCACGGCGGGGCATTCGCAGCGGGTGGCAAATATTTCAAAGGATATCGGTATTTGGATGCAGCTTAGTAAAAAGGATCAGATCGATCTGGAGTTCACGGCACTTTTACATGATATCGGTAAGATCGGTGTGTCAGACTATGTGTTAAATAAGCCGAGTGTTTATACACAGAATGATTTTGAACAGATGAAGTATCATACGATTCGTGGTGCGGAGATGCTTTCCGAGGTGGGAATCAGCGAGGAGATCATCGATGGTGTCAGACATCATCATGAGCGTATGGATGGAAAGGGATATCCGGATGGACTGAAAGGGAATGAGCTGCACCTGTTCGCCAAGATCATAAAGATTGCGGATGTATTTGATGCGCTTACGAGCAAACGTCAGTATAAAGAGGAATGGGAGATTGAAAAGGCATTAAATATCATTCACAAGGGCAGAGGAACGGAGTTTGATACGGAGATCGCAGATGTGTTTATCGAGCATATGAGTCCGCCGGGGTGGATTCCTCCGATTGATGGGAGCCGGAGACTGCGGAAAGCGGAAGATCCGAATGCAGAGAATGCGATACAGATTTTTAATGATTTCTTTGAGAAATATGGCAGTTATCTCACTGTAGAGTATCCGATCTCCAGTAAAAAGGCGAAGAAAGTGGATTTTGCGTATAAATCCGGGTTTATGCAGTATGATTGGGGAGAAACCTTTAATAATCCGGCATTTTTAGAGGCGAAGCCAATGATTCTGGCCTATGAAAATGAGACAAAGAGTCTTTTATTTGGTCAGGGGAGCCATGATAGTGGCGTACATAGTATTTATTACTATTTCTTTAAGGGCTTTGTCAATATGGGCGTATTTCTTTTGGAACAGTCAAAGGTGAAGGAAACGCTGGCAATGCTTGCAGATATTTATGGGGAACCGCAGGTGATGGATGCCCAGACGGAAATTTTCCCTGCGGAAAAGATGAGGATCGTTTTTTATCGTACGGATGATGAGAGATGCCTTTTGTTCTATATTTCGGATTATATGTGCAACAATTATGTCTTTAAGTAGGTGAAAGCTTTG
>JAFVAA010000299.1 GCA_017476305.1 Lachnospiraceae bacterium | reverse complement strand
TAAACGAATCTTTACTGCCACTGTTTTCACCTCCTTTGTTTTATAGTCCAAACGGCATCTTTGGCATACCGAACCGTTTTTTCTTTCCCTTGCCTCCCATCATGGAAGACATCTGCTTCATCATTTTCTTCGACTGCTCATACTGCTTCATCAGTTTATTGACCTCGGAAATATCCACTCCTGCACCCTTCGCAATCCTTCGCTTTCTGGAAGGATTGATGATGTCAGGATTTCCTCTTTCCTCATAAGTCATCGAAAAAATGATTGATTCAATACCTTTAAAAATGCTGTCATCTATTTCTAAGTCAGCAGGCAGTCCCATTCCGGGAAGCATACTTAAAATACTCTGAATGCCACCCATTTTTTTCATCTGCCCCATCTGATCCAAGAAATCATTAAAATCAAATTCCGCTTTCCGGAATTTTTTCTCCATCTCCCTGGCTTTTTCCTCGTCAATCTCTGCCTCCGCTTTTTCTATCAGCGTCAGCACATCTCCCATCCCAAGGATTCTCGAAGCCATACGATCCGGATAGAACTGCTCCAGATCCGAAAGCTTTTCTCCCATACCGACATAGAGAATCGGCTTTCCTGTGACTGCTTTGATAGAAAGTGCCGCACCACCGCGCGTATCTCCATCTAACTTCGTAAGAATCACTCCATCAATGCCCACCTTTTCATCAAAGGTAGAAGCCACATTCACTGCATCCTGACCAGTCATTGCATCCACTACTAAAATACTCTGGTCAATCGTCAGAGCCTCCTTGATCGCAATCAGCTCATCCATCATCTCTTCATCAATATGAAGCCGCCCTGCAGTATCCAAAATCAAAACATTGTGCTTATTTTTCTGTGCATGCTCCAGAGCCGCTTTCGCGATATCCACAGGTTTATGGTTCGTTCCCATGGAGAAGACCTCGACCTCCTGCTTTTCGCCATTGATTTTTAACTGCTCGATTGCCGCCGGACGATACACATCGCATGCCACTAAGAGAGGCTTTCTTCCCTTCTTTTTCAGCTTTCCCGCTATCTTTGCAGTCGTCGTCGTCTTACCGGCACCCTGTAGACCACACATCAAAAGAATCGTAATCTCTCCGGATGGTTTCAGAGCAATCTCTGTCATTTCACTTCCCATCAGATTCACAAGCTCTTCATTTACAAGCTTAATCACCATCTGACCGGGTGTCAGACTGTTTAGTACATCCTGCCCGATTGCCCGCTCCTGCACAGTCTTTACGAAGTTCTTTACTACCTTAAAGTTCACATCTGCCTCTAAAAGAGCCATCTTTACTTCCTTTAAAGCCACCTTCACATCTGCTTCCGACAGTCTTCCCTTACTCCGAAGGTTCTTAAAAACATTTTGTAATTTTTCTGTCAAGCTGTCAAATGCCATAATAACCTCCTTTTTCCAAAAAGACAGAGCTTTCAAAAAGCGTGACTACGCACAGCTATTCCGTCTAGGGAGCAGCTCTCAAAAAACATCTCATTTTCCACACAAATTGTAGTATATACAAACCCAAAAGAAATGTCAAGTATTTTTCTTGACATTTCTTTTCTACACTGCATCCTATGTTACCTCAAACTTCTTCTTTTTCCTTCGGAATCCTGCTGTAAAGCTCCGTCAGCCCTCTGATGCTCTGTGCCAAAGCCTCAGACAGATAATTTGGTCTGAGCCTCCACTGCCAATTTCCATCCTGCGCCCCCGGCGTATTGATCCTGGCTTCCTTTCCCTCGCACAGATAATCCTGCAGAGGAATCACACAGAGATCTGCCACCGAACGGTATGCCTCTCTGATAAAATCCCATACGAACTGTCCATAATCCGAATTCATGGAATTGATATAGCGTCTGGCGAAATCCCTCTGTCCATCATTGATTTCCTCGAACCATGCACGTGAAGGCGTATTATCATGCGTTCCCGTGTAGACCACGGAATTCTTTGTATGGCGATGATTCACATAGTAGCTGTCCCAGCTGGTAAAGCCATACTGCAGCACCTTCATCCCCGGAAAACCGGTATCCTTTAAAAGCTGCTCATTTTCCGGCGTATTATTTCCGAGATCCTCTGCGATGATCTTAAAGCCGTCCTCTTCCTTTAAATCAGCAAGCTCCTTCACCTTTTTCTTCAGGACACGGAATAAATCCATTCCCGGTCCTTTCTTCAAGGTTCCCTTTTCAGCCGTTTCATCTCCATACGGTACTGCATAGTAATCGCAGAACCCATGAAAATGATCGATGCGGATCACATCATAAAACTCGTAATTACGACTGATTCTCTTTACCCACCAGTCATAGTCATTTTTCTTCATCCCGTCCCAGTCATAGATGGGATTTCCCCAAAGCTGACCGGTGCCGGAAAAAGCATCCGGTGGGCAGCCTGCCACTACCTTTGGCACCAGATCCTTATCCATCTGAAAGACCTCCGGATGTGCCCACGCATCCGAACTGTCCATCGAAACATAGAACGGAAGATCCCCTATGATCTTAACATTTTTCGAATTCGCATATCTTCTGAGCTTTGTCCACTGCTTATCAAATTCATACTGCACAAAGCAGACATAATCGATTTCATCCTTTAAACGCTCTTCTGCTTCCTTTAATGCCTTTGCATCCCGTTTTCTTAAATCATCCTCCCAGGTAAGCCATGAAGCACCTTTCTTTTCTTCCTTGATTGCTGTAAATAAAGCATAATCCTTCAGCCAAAAATCCTCCTTTTTTAGAAAAGCCTCATAAAACTCCTTTTCATCCTTTCTCTCCTTAAAACGTGCATATGCCTTTTTTAAGACCACAGGACGATTCTCATACAAGGCACCATAATCCACCTGCTGTTCATTCGAACCAAAATCCAAACCATTCACATCATCCCAGTTCAAAAATCCCTCTTCAATCAAAACCTCAGGTGATATAAAATACGGATTTCCTGCAAACGCAGAAAACGGCTGATAAGGCGAATTACCAAAACCCGTAGGACCAATTGGTAAAATCTGCCAAAAGCCCTGCCCTGACTTCTCTAAGAAATCGACAAACTCAAACGCTTCTCTTGAAAAGCTTCCGATTCCAAACTTCGATGGAAGGGAAAAAACCGGAAACAACATACCACTTTCTCTCATAACAAACATCCTTTCTAAATTTTATTTTCGTCCTTTTCATTCTTACTTTGCTTTCGTGACTATCATATCACTTTTTTAGAAATTCATCAAGTAATCATGAAAAACCATTGACACATAATAACCACATTTGATAAACTACTTTTATAATGATATTATGATTTTATGATCTGGTATGCTTTGAGCAGATTCCAGATACAGAAATCATAGTTTTCAAGCCGATAAAAAGATTTATATTTTTGCTGATGTAAGGAGGAAAAGAAATGGACGATCCAAAAAAAGGAACTTTAATTCAGGAATTAGCAGATGCTTTTATCAAAGATGAAGGTCCCAGAAAGGAAGAGGGTAAGACCAGATATAATAAAGCTACCGGTACATTATACGCCTCTACAGAATTTCGCAATCTCGCCCTCTGTCTGGTAGACGATGTCGATTTCACGAAAGGAAAGGTTTATAAATGCACCCCTGTCCAGGAGGACTATACCAGAGTTATCGCTGATAATGGAAAGGAAATCCGCATAAATATCAATGATCCTGATTTTTCCTTTAAGATCAATCCGCAAAAAGGGAAAAACAATTTATAGGAGTACATTTCATGGATACAAATATTTCCTCTGAAAAAGGACTGGAAGAGAGAATAGAGCTTTCTCTTCTCTATGACTTTTACGGAGCGTTACTAAAAGAGAACCAAAAGCGAATGTTTGAAGAAAACATTTTAGAAGATTATAATTTTTCTGAAATTGCTGAGGAAGAGGGAATCTCCAGACAGGGAGTACATGATTCGATCAAGCGCGCTGCCAGGCAGCTTCATGCATATGAAAAAAAGCTTGGCTTCGTCGCCCGTTATAAAAAGCAAAGAGAACAGATCATGGAGCTGCAGGCATTATTAAAAACGCTTCCTCTACCGGGGGACACAGAGGCTCTCCTCTCCATTCAGCATATTTTAGAAGCTCTCATGGACGAAATATGACCACAGGAATTTTCCTGTGGTCACTTTCTTTTCTCCAAAGCTTCTATTTTTTAATACCTAGATATAGAAGTTCCTGATGATACAACCTCTGCAAGCCGTAAATCCTGCGTCTTTTTCTGCTTTAATTTAGACTTCTTAATTGTGAAGGTAAGTGTCTTCGTTTTTCCATGGGTAATACTTACCTTCTTTGATTTCAGAGTATATGTACCGATTACTTTTCCACTTTTATTCTTTACCTGGATATTGATATTTTTAACAGCCGTAATCTTCCGTCCCAGGAAATTTAAGAAATCCACCTTGAGTACTAAATTTCCTTTTTTATCGTAAGAAACCTTTCTGGCATACATATAGGAATTCCCATAAACAGCGTTTGCAGTTTTCATTTTAGACTCTGTATACTGATTTGCCTTTACCACTACAGAGCAGGAATAGGATTTCCCGGATGCACTCGTAGCCGTGATCGTAGCCTTTCCGGCCTTTTTTCCCGTAACCTTTCCATTCTTTACAGCAGCGACCTTTGTGTTAGAAGATTTCCAGGTAATCTTTTCTGAAGTTCCCACTACCTTCACGGTATCAGAAAATCCCTTCGTTATCGTCATGCTTGTTTTATTGATATAGGAATTATCAGGGGTAGCAGGTGCTGTCTGATCCTGTGTCACAGATAAATAGATATTTGTATCCTCTAAAAAGGTCAGGGAAAGCGTATGCTCTACATTTGGTGTGGCACTTTCATATGTAAAATAATATACCGGATACGGGCTGCCGTCAAGCGAAAGCTCCTCCCAAAATACTGAACTCGCCGTAACATCAGCAGATTCTATTTTCTCATCACCCGCATAAAGATTATAAGAAAAAGTTGTCCTTTCCGGCACAAGAATAGCTACTTCCATGTAATACGGATTCTCCGGCGTGAACTTTATCGAAAAAGCCACATTTGCATTTGCAGAATAAAAATCTCCTATATAAGTATTATACTCCCCGGCCGCCGATGCCTTTCCTCCCGGATAGATAAAGCTTGTCAGGCTCAGTGCAAGCATAAGCACAAAAACCAAAATTCTGTTTCCTCTTTTTTTCATAAGTAAAACCTCCTTAAGTATATAAATTTTTTTGCTTTTCTATTATAACTTTAAATGATAGAAAAAGCAACAAAAAAATACTCTGCCTACTCCGCTTTCCCACTGATAATCCATGGTGCCGGCTCGGTACGGTATGTATTTTTACTGGTCAGCTTCGAAATCGTCATCTGAATGATTTCCGGATCTCCCAGTCCTAACTCCTGAAAGAGCTTCGGCATCGAAGCAGCCACCACAAAATCAAGCGTATAGATCACAAACTCCATCTGCGGATTCAGGCTCAAAAGATATTTCATCTCCTGTTCCATACTGGCAGAAGCCACTAACATCGTCACCTCCGGTACGGGAAGTCCTTTAAAATTCTCCTCATCCACATGATCGATGATCTTTACATTATTTAATCCAAACTGACTGACATTCTGCTCTAACGTACTGCGATCCGATTTACTGTATTCTACTGCAATGACCGTTCCTTCCCCGTCCTGGATAGCGGCCTCGATCGCGATGGATTCCCCGGAAATCACACAGATATTTTTTCCCTCCGTAAGCTGCATTTTTGACAAAAGGATCGTGCGGATTTCAGAACCGACAAACCGGACAGAGCCCGTGGCAAAACTGCGGTTATCCATACCGAACTTCACTGTCGTTCTGGCATTTGGATTTAATACGACCATACCTGCAGAGGCATTGATTCCACGGTCCATCATACTTGCCACCGAATGCTTCTTGACCGGGCCCTCCGGCTCACTGACTTCATTATAAATAACGGTACATTCCCCCAGTCCCGCATGATACATCCGGTAAAAGATATCCTGATCCCCTGCCTCTGTCAGCACCAAAACACTGCGATGTGCTTCCACCGCCGGAATCAGATTCTTATTTTTTTTCGTGATATCCAAAATCTTTACATGCCCCAGATCAAGCTCCGTGTTTTCTGAAAAATACTGAAGCCATGCAAGTACATTTGTATTTGTAAAAATTTGATTTTCCATGTCATTTCCTCCCTTTATTTTATTCCAAAATTGACAAATCTGCTGTTTCTGCAAAATCTGCATATCAAACCAGAAAGCAAAACCCTATAGGCATTGTACCATAAATAAGACCTCTTGCAAACCATTCACAATCAAAAAAACCGATGATTTCAAATTCGAAATCACCGGTTTTTTAATTTTTTCTATAAAGATATTTTTACACCGGATAAGCTTTATTCTCCTTATCTGCCGCTCCTGCATCCACCTTCGTCTTCTGCGCCTCACGATACTTGAAGAAATCCATCGCGACCTGCGGGAACAAGGCATAGGAAAGCACATCCTCATCCTGTGTCTTATACTGTGCCATCTCCTTCTCCAGCTCTGCAAGCTGTGGCTTGATCAAATCTGCCGGCCGACAGGTAATGACCTCTGCCTCATCTCCTAAGCACTTTTTCTGAACCTCAGGATCAAAAGGCTTTACGGTCTGACCGAACTGACCGGAAAGAAGCTTTTTGGATTCCTTTGTCACCATCTTATACCGCTCACCGGAAACCACATTAAGAACGGCCTGTGTTCCTACGATCTGGGAGGAAGGCGTCACGAGTGGCGGCTCACCAAAGTCCTTACGAACTCTAGGCACCTCCTTTAATACCTCCTCGTACTTATCCTCCTGTCCCATCTCCTTTAGCTGGGAAACCAGGTTACTGAGCATGCCTCCCGGTACCTGATAACGAAGTGTCTGGATATTTACACCGAGCACCTTCGTATTCATCAGTCCGGACTTTAATGCCTCTTCACGAAGCGGACGGAAATAATCCGCAATCTCGGTCAATTTCTCTAAATCCAGACCTGTATCATACTCGGTTCCCTTGAATGCTTCTACCATGACCTCTGTAGCCGGCTGGCTGGTTCCCATCGCAAACGGACTGATGGCTGTATCAATGATATCACAGCCCGCTTCTACTGCCTTCATATAGGTCATGGCAGCCACACCGGAGGTATAGTGCGTATGCAGATCGATCGGAATGCTTACAGATTCCTTTAATGCCGTTACAAGCTCCGTCGCCTTCGTCGGTACCAAAAGACCTGCCATATCCTTGATGCAGAGGGACTTCGCTCCCATATCCTCAATCTTCTTTGCCATATCCTTCCAATAATCCAGGGTATATGCATCACCAAGTGTATAGGAAAGAGCCACCTGTGCATGACCGTTTTCCTTATTTGCCGCATCCACTGCTGTTTTCAGGTTACGTACATCGTTCAGGCAGTCAAAGATACGGATGATGTCAATACCATTCGCAAGAGATTTCTGTACGAAATACTCTACCACATCATCTGCATAATGATTATATCCTAAAATATTCTGTCCTCTAAAGAGCATCTGAAGCTTTGTATTTTTAAAGCCATCTCTCAGTTTACGAAGTCTCTCCCATGGATCCTCTTTTAAAAATCGTAAGGATGCATCAAAGGTAGCACCTCCCCAGCACTCTACCGCATGATATCCGATTTTATCCATCTTGTCTACAATCGGGAGCATCTGCTCTGTCGTCATACGTGTAGCAATCAGAGACTGATGCGCATCACGGAGAATGGTCTCTGTGATTTTTAATGGTTTCTTCTCTGCCATTTCTATTCTCCTTTCACCATATTGTATTCGATTATTAAATTCACTTTAGGAACTGTAAATAATCTACAGATCCTTATATACTGCATTTCACTGCCATCATATGCCGAATATCGCCATAAATACACCTGCCGCAACCGCCGTACCAATAACACCTGCCACATTTGGCCCCATCGCATGCATCAAAAGGAAATTCGTCGGATCCGCCTCTGAACCGACCTTCTGCGATACACGGGCTGCCATCGGCACTGCAGATACACCAGCAGAACCAATCAAAGGATTCACCTGGCCCTTTGTGACGACACACATCAGCTTTCCAAAAAGCACACCGGCTGCAGTACCTACTGCAAATGCTACCAGACCAAGAACGACGATTTTCAGTGTCGTAGCCTTTAAAAATGCCTCTGCACTCGTCGTAGCACCTACAGAGGTTCCGAGTAAGATCACGACAATGTACATCAGAGCATTGGATGCCGTCTCCATCAACTGGTGAACCACACCGGACTCTTTAAACAGATTTCCAAGCATCAGCATACCTACGAGCGGTGTTGTCGTCGGAAGGATCAGACAAACCACGATTGTTACAATGATCGGGAATAAAATCTTCTCCAGCTTCGAAACCGGACGAAGCTGCTCCATCTTGATCTTACGCTCCTTTTCCGTCGTAAAGAGCTTCATGATCGGTGGCTGAATGATCGGCACGAGTGACATATAAGAATATGCCGCTACCGCAATCGGTCCCATGTACTCCGTCTGCTGCAGCTTACCACAGAGGAAAATGGAGGTCGGACCATCTGCACCACCAATGATGGAAATCGCTGCTGCTGCCTTATTACCAAAGCCCAGTAAAATAGCAGTCAGATATGCTGTAAAAATACCAAACTGTGCGGCTGCTCCTAAAAGGAAGCTCGCCGGATTCGCAATCAGCGGACCGAAATCCGTCATCGCACCCACACCCATGAAAATCAGGGAAGGTAGGATACTCCATTCATCCAGCTGATAGAAATAATGTAATAAACCACCCACACCATTTGATGTATCCTCAGGACTTGCTATGATATCCGGGTAAATATTTACAAGAATCATACCAAATGCAATCGGAATCAAAAGAAGTGGCTCATACCCCTTTTTAATCGCCAAATAGAGAAATACACAGCCCACCGCAATCATCAGATAATTGCCCACCGTAAGGTTGGCAAACGCGGTCTGACCTGCTAAATTCCCTAACGTGTCAATAACGTAACTCAAAGCTCGTACCTCCTAAACTAGTTCAGACTTGCCAAAACTGCTCCTGCCTCTACAGAATCTCCTGCTGATACATTGATACTTGCTACTGTACCATCCTGCGGTGCCACTACCTCGTTCTCCATCTTCATTGCCTCCAGAATCAGAAGCACATCGCCCTTCTTCACTGCCTGACCTGCACTCGCCTTTACAGATAAAATCTTACCAGGCATTGGTGCATTTACCTTGACTGCGCCCTGTGCGCCGGATGGGGCAGCTGCCTTCGGTGCCGCAGCCTTTGGTGCTGCCTTCTTCGGTGCTGCAGCCGGTGCCGATGCCGAACCGGTACCCTCTTCCACAGTTACATCATATGCTGTACCATTTACGGTAATTGTATAGTTTTTCATGCTAAAATCCTCCAATCTGTTTTACTGAATTGCTCCTGCCTCCAGGAAGCCCTTTCCTGGAGCTTTTACATAATTACTGCACACATCTTTTGTGCACGACATTTTTCTTCCCATCTGCAAGATTTCTTCGGGCTCTTGCACAATACTTCCAGGGAATATCCGATAAAATCATCTTCGGATAATCGAGCGTATCACCAGTCCATCCGTACTCTCCATTTCCTCTGCTGCAGCGATGGCCGCTGCAATGACTGCCACAAGCTCTAAATCATCTGTCAGGTCTTCCTCCTCTACGGTTTCCACGACAGGAGCCGGTGCCTCTGTTTTCGTTTCCACAGCCGGTTTCTTCTGTGCTGCCCCGATAAACTTAAAGCAGCTGATGATGAGTGCGATAAAAATCAGCACGGCAAATACGATTGCCATACTCATAATGGTATTCAGTGCCGCCCTTCCCATGATCTGGCTTACAGACTGAAACTCCTCGTACTTGTGATCTGTCATCTCGCCATTTTTATCATAGTTCATGGTAAATACTACTTTTTTGCCTTTTTCTGTCTGGATCGTAATTCCGACAGAGGCAGAAGTAGATGCTAAGGAATAACTCGTATCCGTAATCTTCTTAAAATCGCCATATTCCTCTTTGGCTTTTTCATAATCCTTATAATCATTGTAAATGTCTACGATCTGTGTAATCTGCTCGTCAGAGGCACCCATCTCCTTGTACTGCGTTTGAAAATCCTCGATGCTGCCAAACTGCTGCTCGATCACATCCACATACTGCTCTTTCTGACTGGTTCTCTGATCTGCGTCCCAAAACTTCGTGACATAATCCTTTGATTCCTTCACGAGCTTTGATTCTGCCAGATTCGGATTTTCTCTGGTAAGAGAACATCCCGCCAGCATAAATGCAAAACAGAAGACCATGCAGAGCATTAACATCACTCTCTTTTTCATATGCCTCTCCTTACTTAGATAGTTCCATGCTTTTTGCCAATTGGATATTCACTCTTTGAAAACAGCATTTCAAATGCATATAAAAGCTGCTTTCTGGCAGATTCCGGTTCAATCACGGAATCTACATATCCTCTCGCAGCAGCTGCAGCTGTACTGGTATTCTTTGCGAATTCCGCAGCAGCTGCAGATAAATCTGCATTTGCATCATCTGCATACATGATATTGGCAGCCGTCTGCGCATCCATCATACCAATTTCCGCATCCGGAAGGGCAAACACCATATCTGCACCAATATGTTTTGAATTCATCGTAATATAGGCACTTCCATAAGCCTTTCCCGTAATCAGGTTCACCTTTGGAACATCTGCCTCTGCGAAGGCTGCCGTAAGCTTTGCGACAGCTTCTGCAATCGTCTTTTCCTCTTCCAGTGTAGTTGCAAAGCCCTCCACGTTCGTAAGTGTCAGGACAGGGATATTAAATGCATCACACTTCTTTACGAAATCAGCCGCCTTTATCGCACCTGCTGTCGTCAGTCTGGCTGCAAACTTTTCCTTTTCCTTTCCATTTTCATCATAGATGGCTGTACGATTTGCGACTGCACCGACTGTCATCCCGTCAAAGCAGATAAATCCGGTCACCATTTCCTTCGCATATCCGGCCTTTAACTCCAGGAAGAAATTATTATCACTTAAATCCTCCAATGCAGCTGCCGGATCAGAAATCTCTGCCGAAAAATCCGGTACCATACGATTCAGGTCATCCATACATTCCTCTGAAAATCCGGTATCGTTATTATTTTCCGGTAAGATAGAAATAAGCTCTCTCATCTGTGTAAGAAGCTCTGTCTCCCCCTCTGCCACAACATCTACATTGGATGCAGATTTCTGAAACTCAGCAGATGCAGAATCCGTCTTCTCTACATAATTTCCATCTAATGTATTCGGAGCATTGACAAAAAGCCTGCCGCTTTTCTTTTCCATAAACGTAAAGTCACTCATTGCAGCAAGAACGGCAACGCCCCCTCCGCAATTCCCAAAAACTGCGG
>JAFVAA010000298.1 GCA_017476305.1 Lachnospiraceae bacterium | reverse complement strand
GTAAAAACGTTGACTTTTCATTTCAAACTATAAAGCCTTCCCTCTTATTATATTCTTTACGAATCCATCATCCCTATAACTTCATTACCTTCTCTACAGCAAGTAAAATCTTTTCCTTCGTATATGGTTTTACAATAAAATCGACAGCACCCGCTGTAATCGCATCGACCACTTTTTCCTGATAGCCCATAGAGGAACACATAATAATTTTTGCATTCGGATCAATCTCTATAATCTTTTCTACTGCCTCAATCCCATTCATTCCCGGCATTGTGATATCCATAATCGTCAAATCCGGTTTTTCCACCTTGAACAAATTAATCCCCTCTTCACCTGTAGCAGCCTCAACATAAGTAAACTCATAGTCAGATTCTTCCAGAACCTTTTTCAAAGACATTCGTACAAATGCCGCATCATCCACTAATAATACTTTCATACCGTACCTCCTCATGTACACCTGTTCAGCACAATCCACTTATCGTCACGAATTCTCTCGATTCAACATATAAGTAAATTCATTTTAACACAATTTGGTAAAGCATACAAGTATTTAACTTCTATTTTTCCGAATTCATCCTTTCATAGTATTTTTTCAGCTTTAAAAGTGCCTTTTTTTCTATGCGTGATACATACGATCTTGAAATCCGGTACCTTTTTGCAATCTCACGCTGCGTCGTTTCCTCCCTGCCACACAGCCCATACCGCAAATAAATGATTTCCTTTTCCCTCTCTGACAAAGCACGCTCAATCCCATCTGCCAGCTTCGAAATCTGTTCTTCCAACATCACCCGCTCCACAACATCCTCATCATGATATTCAATCACATCGATCAGGTTGATTTCATTCCCCTCCTTATCCTTCCCGATACTATCATATAAATAGACGTCCTTTGCCGTCTTCTTTTCCGAGCGGAGCATCATCAGGAGTTCGTTATCAATGCATCCGGGGTGACGACATTGGAATCAGCAGAAGGCTCCGAACCTTCCGCTGCTCTTCAAACTGCCTGTACGGTCTCATGATCTTCCGACCAAAAATGCACCTCTGCATTCTCGCCATCCCATACAATCTTTTTTACTACCTCCCTAAGAATTTCCTTTCGCCTTCCCACAGATATCTTATAAAACATTTCCCTATCCATGGAAATCAGATTCTCTGCCAGCAGTTCCACAGGTGAAATCCCCAGTTCCATAATCTTATCCGACTCCTCTTTTTCAAGCTGTCTTTTTAACCTCTCTTTTTCTGTATTTATTTCATCCATCCGCTTTAGAATACTGTCCGTAGTCCGTTCATTCGCACTTCTTCCCAGAGCATCTAAAAGTGACTGCAGCTGTCTTTCATTCTCCTCCATCTGCTTTTTCAAAAGCAGCCCCTTTGAATCGAAGTAGACCTCCTTTTCCATCTCCTCTATGGATTCCTCTAAATACTCATATTCCGTCAAAATCTGCTCCTTTAACTGTAAAACTGCATCAGAAATCATTTCATCCAGCTCTTTCCCCGGTATGTTTGGCATCTGGCACAGTTTCCCCCGACTTTTTTCTTTCGTCTCGCACACATAGGAATATCTTAAAAGTCCATCGCTTTTTGCCACTCTGGAACTCTTCGGGCGCATCAGACTGCCACACGCAGCACACCGAACCATACCGGATAAAACCGCACCACTTTTTTTCGGCTGTCTGTATTTCAGATTGCTTCCACTCTTTACAAGCTTCTGCACACTGATCCAGAGGTCAGATGAAATCACACCCTCATGCTCCCCTACCGATACGATCCACTCTTCCACATCATTGAACCGCTGTGTTTTTCCCCGACAGTTATTTTTATTATAGGCAATCAGTCCATGTTCCCCATCAAAGAGAGTCTCATCTGCATAAATACCATAATGTCTCTCTCTTAAAAATAGAAGTACACTCCTGTCCGCTTTCACATATACCGGATTGGTAAGCATCGCTCTAAGGACATATCTTCCATAATACTTCCCATTTTTTGTCCGAAATCCGGAGTTCATCAAATACGTTTCTAACTTTGTAAGTGATCCAAGCTCCCTATACTTCGTAAAAATCAGACGTACCAGTTCTATCTCCTCCGCAATCGGCACCAGACGGTATCTGCTCCTTTTCTTTGCCATCCCGTCTTCCTCCACCACCTTTTCACTTTGAAAACCAAGCGGTGTTTTTCCACCCAGCCATCTTCCTGTCTTTGCCAAAGCAAACATATTATCTACGATTCTCTCAGCAATCGTTTCCCTCTCCAACTGGCTAAACACCGAGGCAATCATCATCATAGCTCTGCCCATAGGTGTACGTGTATCAAATGCCTCATTTACACTGATAAATTCCTTTCCCCTTCCAGTCAGGTCATCTATCAGATTCGAAAAATCCCTGACACTTCTCGAAACTCTGTCTAACCTGTAGCAAATCAGTACATCTACCATATCTTCTTTGATATCCTTTAGCATCTGCTGCATCTGTGGCCGTTCCAAATCTTTTCCGGAAATCCCTTCATCCACATAGGCCCTGATTTCGTATTCCCCATCTGTAAAATGCTCTTTTACATAGTGCTCACACGCTGCAATCTGATTATTAATCGACTCCCCCTTTCCTGTAAATTTACTTTTCCTTGCATAAATTGCAAGAACCGTTTTCCTGTTTTCCTTACTGCCTTTCCTCAAAACCTTACACTCCTTTCCACCAGCTTTTCTAATACTTAGATGACTTATCAGCCAATGCGACGGAAATATCCATCTCTACACCAGCCGATCATCACTCCGGAAACTGTCATGATACGATAGCTCCCCTGGCAGAGAGATGGCAAAACGCCACCTCTCCACCTGCCTTGCTATGCAAAGGCTTCGAAGTTTTCTGAAAAAACATGTCCATTTCTTTTCTGTACCTGCGGATGTGGAGAAAATTCCACATCCGCCTGTCATATAAGCCACAAAATCATAAAATTCAGGCTTTATGCATCCGGTACAGTCAAGCGGAATGCTTACATCTGCCCTTCTCTTCACTCAGTTTTTCTTCCAACTTTTCCTTCGCTGAAAACAGGACTCTTCCCTTCATATCTTCAGATACCATATCCGAAGCCATCACAGCCTCCATATAAGTACGGTGCATCTGCTGAAAAGTTGTTATCAAAGAGTTACTGTCCATCTGATCTATCTCCGGCATTTGTAAGCGAATGGATTGTTTTCTCATATTAACCTCCAATCACTGACTTTTTTAATTCATCATATTCATATGTATATCTGTAATATGATTCTTTCACAGATATAATATATAATTGTATAATCCAAGTTTCTCACAGCATAATCAATATGCTGATTCGTCCCTTTTTTACGTTCCCTACAGTTTTATCGTTTTCTCACAAATCAGTCCATGCTTATAATAAACCTTCGGTTCGTTGGACATGACTAAATTGCAGCTTTCTTCTATAATCCTTCCTTCGGTTTTAAAAGATATGTCGAGAGTTGCACAGGTCCATTAGTGACATTTCCATTATCCAGCTCAAATGCTCCTTTTGCAATAAATTCCCCTCTTTGCAATCTGCTTAAACGAAAAATCTGTAAATTTTTCTTAGCCGGATTTATCAATCCTGCTATCTTCTCCATGTCACTCTCTACAGGCTGAAAATGACAAATGGTGCCACACTGATGCACAGCTCGCAGATCTCTGCTGCTTTTCATATTTGGAGCCGCAAGCAACAACTCCCTTTATGATTTTGCTCTGATCATCATACTCAAAACCCTTCAAATCAATTTCATAGATTTTAGGTTGGGCAGAGTCCAAAAAGCTTCCATCCCTAAATACATTTGTACCGCATAATGCCTGAATACGTTCTGCAGCACTAGATGCCGTTCTCTTCTCCTGTGACCTCAACTGAGCATCCACGCTTTGAATCCCTGATTCATGGTACAAATCTTGTCGAAACACAGCAGATACCGCCTCCCACATTGAAAAAGTCTGTGGTTCCGTAAGTTCTCCTGCCACTTTCAACATATTGGAACCCCTTGCAATCACTCTATCCGGTGTTTCCTCATTCCCATTGAAGTCTTTTTGTGGTGTAAACAAAGGCATACATAAACCTTCTTTCGCAACATCTATCTTGTAGCGATATCTTCGATACCTTTCTTGCAGTTCCGGTATGATGCTGCTTTCATCCAGACATCTTCGCCAGTTAATGGCAATGACCAGACAGCCTTCTATAATTTTTTGCAAAATCAATGACATCATTGTAGTACTTTTCCCTGAACCGGACTTACCCATTAACAAGACGTGCGAATTCAGTACCAAAGTACTAATGCAAGCTAATGCACCCCTTTTTGTCCTTCCTATGATAGTTCTGTTATTTACTTCCATAACGATCTCCAAAGCAGACTTCATCTGCCTTATCAACACTCTTTGTCTCCAGGTTTGGCAATGGATAGACGGCACTAAATTTCCCATCCTCTACCGCTTTTATAAAAGCCTCCTCGATCACTTCAAATAAATCGGTTGAATCTCTATCCCTGTCTTCCAAATTTTTCGCATATTGGAATAATTCTACAAATTCAGGCATACAATTTAATCTTTCCATTTCCGGGTGCAGAAAAGCCACCGGAGCCGTAATCCTATGTCCACATTTGTACTGTTCCATGATATATTTTATATGCTCCAATTTTTCAGAAGCAGGAATATACTCAAGTATCCTTCTGGAATTGCTTAAAAAGTCCAGTCCTGATGGTATTTGAATACAAAAAGCATTCTCCTGCAGCCTCTCCGGAATCAATCCAATACAACAGAAAAATGTAGCTTCTACAACCGCATTCCCTTCTATTTGCTTCTCTGAAGCAATTGAAAATAGCGTGCTTTCTTTTTGCCATTGCTTCTCCACATTAAATCATTATGGGCTTCAAACAATACTTGAACATTACTATGCAATTCATATTAAAAACATCAATACTATTTATAGCACACATCAGGAATTATTAATGTCTTCCCAAGCAAATTTATCAAGGATTATCAGTAATATAAATTCATATCAGTCACTACAATCACAATGAAAAACTGAACAAACTAAAAGAGTTCCCTTCATCAAATATAAATGCGTTTAGGAAAGACGACTTTTGCTCTACTTTTTAAAAAGAAACACTTGCAACTGAATATGAGCTTTTAACTGAAAATAATCAACAGAGTCAGATTTATCTACAACAATATAAAGAACATTTTAATCTCTCTAATTCTAATATAGAGTGCGATTATCATTCATTTTGGGAAAATATATCAAACTCAATAACTATTTAAGAAATAAAGAGTACTCTATTAAAGATCCTTTCAGCGAATATTTTCTCGCTGTCTTCGGAACAGCATATGACCTTTTAAAAGAAAACAAGCGAATTACCGAATAATTATTCTATATCAAAACGCCCAGGCTATTTTGAATTTTTATTTTCATTTTGACCAAAAACAGCCGTTTTTGGTCTTCTTTATATAAAAAATTTCCAACCAGCCGGGCAAAGAAGCTCATATAGGCAATTAAATAATATAAGCATGAAGAAATCAGGTGATATTATTCACCTGATTCCAAGCAGCTTTCTTCAAAACTAAAATACTATTTTTTCTTCTTCAATTCAGAACCCACAGAAGCAGAAGTCTTCGACCGAATATAAGCTGCCACATTCTCCTTCGGTATCCTCCAAGTCTTCCCGACCTTATAGCCCTGAAGTGCTCCTGCATTCAGTATCTTATAACATTCACTCTGTCCTATTCTCAATATCTCACAGTCCTCATCCGGTTCAAGAATAGTTTCATAATTTTCTAACATCTTTTACTCCTCCTTTGCTTTGACCGTTTTTTACTATTACTGTATTGTTAGGAAAAGTATTTAAATCTACCGAATCTTATAATCTGTGAAACATCATTACCGACAATCAGCCATTTCCATTAAATAGAAACCAGTGTAGTAAGACCTTCCGATACAGCCAATATTATCCGTAGACTATCGTACAATATGGCAACTCTGTATATATCCCCTCTCGTTCCTCCTCCGGAATTTCCAATGTACGCTCCTTAATACTTCCCAGACCCCGCCGAAACATAATCTGTTAAACCTGATAGGTTGCATCACATAACTGAATCAACTGCCCCTTGATATCTCCATTTGTAATCTGCGAGGAAGCAATCTGCCTTATTTGCTGCAATCGCTCAAACACATCTGCCTGCTCTGCCGGAGTAGGCCCTGTCTGGTTTGAAAGTAACAGCACTTTACAGTACGCATTCTTGCTTTTGTATCCCTCTTTCCTGTATCTCCTTTCCAAAGATTCATTTTCTTCTTTAGTTAAGTCAATACTAATTCTAACTTTATCGTTCATCTGCTTTTCCTCCTTAAAAAAAGAGAGAAGAAATTTCTTCTCTCTTAAAAAATGTCAAATTTGTTTCATCTAATGACCATCTTAGCAAGTATGGAAAAGTTAAGTAACTTTTGGTAATCACCATAAGCTGCCAAAACTTTTCTATACTTTACATTAGTGTTCATAAATTTTAAAAAAATATAATCATCTAAATCTCTAATTTTGTTCGCTATAATATCAGAATCATTTCATGCTTTTTTCTGCAGTCTCCCGACAACACATGTCTTCTTACAGAAGCAGATCCCGTAGGAGACGGAACCGATATAGCCGTCATCTAAGATACCCTCTTCGTACCTCTTATCCCGGATCTGCCGGTATGCTTCCTCCAGTCCGTCTTCCATCTCATTTTCATGGATATCATCGTAAGTGAT
>JAFVAA010000297.1 GCA_017476305.1 Lachnospiraceae bacterium | reverse complement strand
GATGACACTTAACAGTACAGCATACGGCAAACGAAGAATCGTCATGAAAATACAGCACAAAATCCCAATAATCAGAGAATCCATTGCTTTACTAATCAAAAATGCACCAAAAATATCATTACACTCCCTGCTTGTCTCGCAGATAGCGTCCCCCTTTTCCTCCGAACACAGTGCATATACCACACGCTTCGCCTGGTATGCAAACATATCCTTGCTATAAATCATGTATACAGAAATAAAAACGCCAAGCAAAATATTGATGGCAGTTTTCACAATGGAAACCGACCAGGAATACAGCAAATTGACCACACTTCCCATGGCGCCCGTTCCGAGCTTTGCCAGATTCGGCAGTGCAGAAGCCAGCTGCTTGTTCAGCTGAATCTGATCAATATCCGGAAACTGCTTCGCCAGATCATCCACCTTTCGAATGATGGTTCCATACATCCAGGGAATTTTCCTCGCCAGCTCGCGAATACTCTGCATCACCTCCGGCACTACAAAGATAAATGCCGCAATGATAAAGCCCAAAATCACCACATAGGATACTACAATGGAAATGATCTTGATGAACGTTTTTCCTCTTCCCTTCGCAATATATTGATCCATTTTTCTTTGAACCAGCTTTGCCAGGGGATTAAAGAAATATGCTAACAGCAGCCCGATCAAAAAGGGTGTCAGCACATGAAACATATGCCCGATAAAATGAAATGTAGAACCAATATGTGACACAAGCATGTAAATGATCGTAACGATCAAGAACACAAAAATCACATAGCGGCAGATGGACATATATCGTTCATTGATGTGGAACCACTGTATTTTTGGTTTCTTTTTTACCGTATCTTCCCGATTTTTTGCAGCAATGTTCTCCGATAGATTTTCCGTTTCCTGCTCTGTAAATCCTTCCCTTTTCTCCTGTCCTTCGGCCTCAGAATGAGCAAAGCCTTCCTTCTTCTCATTTTCCATCCTGTTTCCTCCCCCCATCTTTCTCTCCTTTTAAGTATAACCCTCTTTTGCTCTTTTGCAACCATATTTTTCTCTTGCACAATCATTAATTTTTTTTTATACTATACTCATTAACGATTAGATTTACTGTTTATTCCATCGCATGACGCCTGCTGCAGCATGTAGCGGAATAAACCGAAAGCATTATCGTCAATTAGTATATTTGTTCAAAAACAGACAGAAAGGAGGCAGAAAATGAGTACAGAAAACGCACAGGTCTTAATTTTTTTAGCACCGGGGTATGAGGAGATTGAGATGCTCACGGTAGTCGATCTTCTCCGCAGGAAAAAAATCTCCATTGACATGGTTTCCATCACAGATGATTTGGAGGTGACCAGCTCCCATAATGTCACCATCAAAGCAGATAAGCTTTTTAAGGATGCAGATTTCGAACACGCAAAAATGCTCGTCCTGCCGGGCGGTATGCCGGGAACCACGAACCTTGCAGCATATGAACCGCTTACAGAGAAAATCAGGGAATTTGCCACAGAAAAAAAATGGCTCTCCGCCATCTGTGCAGCACCGACTGTTTTCGATGCCTTAAAAGTCTATGAAGGCAGAAAGGCGACCTGCTATCCAAGCTTTAAGGATAAGCTCACCGATGCCGTATATGAAGAAAAACCCGTCGTACAGGACGATATCTTCATCACCTCCAGAGGTGCCGGTACTGCCATTGATTTTGCAGCTGCTATCGTAGAACGCTTCTTAGGAAAAGAAGAGGCACAGGATGTATTGGAAAGCATCATTTATTGCGATGGGGAATAGGGGGAAATTTTTACAGCCCTATAAAAAAGTGGATTGGAAACAGTATGGTCTATGGTCCATTCTATGGAAAAGAGCTGCGCTTGAACGCAGCTCTTTTCTTTCTGTTCGTGACAGCCTACCCGACTGCCACAGCAGTTTCATATGCCTCTTTATAACTGATTACCCGATTGACATACTTTGTGCAATAGGATGGTACCCCGCCGTTTCTCTTTACTGCCCCACTTCCGGCATTGTATGCGGCAAGTGCCAGTCTGATATCACCGTTGAATTCCTTCAGCTTCTGGGCAATACACTTCGCCCCTCCTAAAATATTCTGTCTCGGATCATATGGATCGGTCACACCTAAGCTTTTCGCCGTCTCAGGCATTAGCTGCATAATGCCGATTGCACCGGCACTGGAAACCTCATTTGGAGAAAAATCTGACTCTGCTTTTGCAATAGCCTTTAACAGACTTTCCGATACTCCGTACTTTTCTGCAGCTTCTTTGAAATATGTATCATATTTTGTTTTTTTCATCGAACTCGCCGCCGTAGTACTTACAGAGGAGTTTGTCCCTGCTGTCTTTTCCGTCTCACCAGACACATCTACATACTGCACAGCCTGTCCGGTCTTCGGATCCTTATACAAGGAAGACACACTGGTACTTTCATTCCCGGCAGCCTCTGCAGAAGATGCATCTCCTGTCGTCTGGCTGTCCGTCACGCCACCGGAAGCCTCAGCCGCCGTCACCTCATCTTCTAAAACCTCATCAAAGCTGGTAATCGTCGTACGCCCGT
>JAFVAA010000296.1 GCA_017476305.1 Lachnospiraceae bacterium | reverse complement strand
TTCGTATGGCTTATCTTCTATGTCATCTGCTAAGATGTTCGTTTCTGCACTAAAATCTCCAATTCTTGTCGCAATAGCACCAATTGTCACTATTATGAAAACTCCCGACAAAATGATTTTTTTCCGCATGTACATCCCCCTAAAATCCTTTTGTTTCTTTCCACAGCTATCTCTTTTACTCTTCTTATCCATCTCAAGATATTGTCCAATCTAAATTTCATTTTACCATATGTAGAATTTAGTTGTAAAGTTTTTCTCCCTATTTTTCTATATTTTCCGTTGCCCAGTTGTAACAGTTCACCCTTCAATGTCATTTAGTTTAGCCAACATCTAAAAACAGGAAACTGTAATCTGTATAACACCGTATTTTAGTCTTGACTTTTTCTTTTTTCCTAGTAAAGTAATAGATAGAAAATGCTTGAAAGCTCGCGCATCCATGGCATTTCGCTTAGGAAACCGTAATCAGCCAGAAATTGTTTTATGATTTGGCAGAAGCAGCAAGGAATGGGTACGATTCCCGGGAGGATTTTACAATGAATACAATAAAAGTCAAAGCACCTGCAAAGATCAATCTCACTCTTGATGTCATCAGACGTCGTTCTGATGGCTACCATGATTTAAAAATGATCATGCAGACGATCGACATCTATGATGAGCTTACGATTACAGAAACCGGTGCTTCGAACATCGAGCTTGTCATGGCAAAGGAGCTGCCGGAAAAGCTCGCTCCGGAGGACAATTTAGTATATAAAGCCGCGAAGCTTATGCAGGAAACCTATTCCCTGCCCGGTGGATTCTCCATTCATCTGGAAAAAAATATCCCTGCTGCTGCCGGACTTGCAGGGGGAAGCTCGGATTGTGCCGCCACACTTTTAGGAATCAATGAACTTTTTGAGCTGCATCTTTCCAAGGAAACACTATGCGAATTGGGAGTTACTCTTGGTGCAGATGTTCCTTTCTGTATCCATAAGGGAACTATGCTTGCAGAGGGAATCGGCGAGATCTTAACGCCTCTTCCAAATCTTGCACCGCTTTGGGTGGTCCTTTTAAAACCACTGATTTCAGTCAGCACAGCTGAGGTTTTTGGAAATCTGAATCTCCGCTACCTGTTTTCCCATCCGGATACAAAGCTTGCCATTGATGCCATTGCACACAGAGACTATGTTTCTTTGGGACAAAATCTCGAAAATGTTCTGGAATTCGTAACAATCGAAAAATATCCTTTACTTGCCGACCTGAAAGAATTCCTTTTACAGAGTGGTGCTCTGGGAGCTTTAATGAGTGGCAGCGGACCTACGGTATATGGCCTGTTCCGCGATGAGACCTTAGCCAGAATCGCGCTGAAAACTGCTGAGAGCAAATACGATTCCTGTGAATACTTTTTGTGCAAAACACAGATTCCGGAAAATGAGTCTTAAATTTTATTAAAAAGAGTAAGGTTATCCATGCTTCAGACCGATATAATTAGTAGAAACATTTTAATATCTACTTTTTTATCTGTTTTTGGCAGAGCCTGTGGAAAAGGAGTTCCGGCTGTTGTTCCATTTTTTTTGTATGATGCAGATTTCAAAAACAGATAAATATATAAAAGAAAAAGGAGGTTCTATAAAATGGCAGACATGACAGTAAACAATAACGTCAATACCTATGCGACAACATCTGCAAATGTTTCTGAAACCACGAAACCTGCAGAAAGCACGACTGCTGAAAAGGCATCTGAGGCTGCAGCCAAGGACGATGGTGTAGTTTTCGAGAAATCCAAAGAAACAAAGAGAGACAGCGCAAACCAGATTTACAACAGAGATTCTATCGTTGCTAAATTAAAGGCAGATCAGGCAGCACGAAATGCTTCTATGCAGTCTTTAGTGGAAAAGCTTCTCGGGAAGCAGCTCTCCAAATCTTTCGCCGGAGGCAAAAAGCAGGCAGATATGTTCGATCTGACTGATCTTTCCGATAACCAGATCAGTTCCCTGCGTTTGGCTGATACTTTCCGTCAGGCAGCTGCAAAGGCCAGCCCTGAGGATATCGCAAAGGCACAGGCAGATGTAGCTGAGGATGGATATTGGGGCGTAGAGCAGACCTCTGACCGTTTAGTCAGCATGGCAATTGCTTTAAGCGGTGGAGATACCGGCAAGGCAGATGAGATGATGGCAGCAATCCAGAAGGGATTTGATAAGGCAACTGCTGCATGGGGCGAGAAGCTTCCTCAGATTTCCCAGGATACCCTGAAGGCTGCCATGGACAAGATGAATGATTGGAAAAATGGCGTTACGACCGCCGAGGATTACAACAAGTATATGGCATAAATACTTATCAAGATTAAGTATAGTGTATATGCGAACCGGTAACTGGGATGAGAATCCGGTTGCGAAAAAGAAAAACAGGGTACTTTTGAAAAAAGGTATCCTGTTTTTCTTTTTGCGCTCCTGTTAAAGAAACGAAAGAGGCTCATACATAAAGTATTTGCCTCTTTTTCCTTTTATTTTCCTGCTATATCAATTCTAATCAGTGCTTTTTTCAGTGCCAGCTCTGCACGAAGCATATCCACGTCATCTCTGCCGCTCTGAATTCGCTTTTCCGCACGCTCCTTCGCTTCCTCGGCACGTGTTACATCGATTTCATCCGGCCATTCACAGGACTCGGCAAGTACGGTTACCTTAGTCTTCTGAATCTCGACGAATCCATCATGCAGTGCCGCTTCCTTGACACCGTCCTCCTGATGGATTTTAAGCACTCCCGGTTCCAGGATGGCAGTCAGCGGAATGTGACCGGCAAGCACACCGATTTCACCCTCTGTTGTTTTCATTTCTACCATCGTTGCATCTCCGTCAAAAAAGATACGGGTAGGAGAGATAATCTGCAGGTTAAATGTTTTATCAGCCATTATCTACCTCCAAACTCGGTCAAAAGTAACAGAAGATATTATTTTTTATTTTTATATCTTTCTACTACTTCATCGATATTTCCAGCATTCAGGAACATATTTTCAGGAATATCATCATGCTTACCATCCAAAATCTCCTGGAAACCACGAATTGTCTCAGTAAGAGGAACATACTTTCCAGGCAGACCTGTAAACTGCTCTGCTACATGGAATGGCTGAGATAAAAATCTCTGGATCTTTCTGGCACGGTTTACGACTACCTTATCCTCTTCGGAAAGCTCATCCATACCTAAGATGGCAATGATATCCTGCAGCTCTTTATACTTCTGGAGAATCTCCTGCACGCCACGGGCTGTACGGTAATGATCCTCTCCAACCACATGAGGATCCAAAATACGGGAAGTAGACTCCAAAGGATCCACTGCCGGATAAATACCAAGCTCCACGATAGAACGCGAAAGCACCGTCGTCGCATCCAGATGTGCAAATGTATTTGCCGGAGCCGGATCGGTAAGGTCATCCGCAGGTACGTATACGGCCTGTACGGATGTGATGGATCCCTTCTTCGTAGAAGTGATACGCTCCTGCAGAGCACCCATCTCCGTCTGCAGTGTAGGCTGATAACCTACGGCACTCGGCATACGTCCGAGAAGTGCGGACACCTCAGAACCAGCCTGTGTAAAACGGAAGATGTTATCTATGAAGAGAAGTACGTCCTTTCCGGAACGGTCACGGAAGTTCTCTGCCATGGTAAGTCCCGTTAGACCTACTCTCATACGTGCTCCTGGCGGCTCATTCATCTGACCGAATACCATGGTCGTTTTATCAATAACGCCGGATTCGATCATTTCATAGTAGAGGTCATTTACCTCACGGGTACGCTCGCCTACACCGGTAAACACAGAATATCCGCCATGCTCCTGCGCGATATTTGTAATCAGCTCCTGAATAAGCACCGTCTTTCCTACACCTGCACCACCGAACAGACCGATCTTACCACCCTTCTGGTACGGGCAGAGAAGGTCAACGACCTTGATACCTGTCTCTAAGATTTCCGTCTCTGTTGCCTGCTCTTCGAAAGATGGAGCCTTTCTATGAATCGGGTCATAGGTCACTCCCTCAGGTGCCGGCTTCTCGTCAATAGGTTCTCCAAGCACATTGAAAATACGTCCCAATGTCTTTTCCCCTACCGGTACCCTGATCGGTCCACCGGTCGCAACCGCTTCCATGCCACGAACCAATCCATCGGTAGAACCCATGGCGATACAACGAACAGTATCATCACCCAAATGCTGTGCCACTTCTACCACAAGCTTTCCATTGTCCTGCAACGGAATCCGAATCGCATCATTGATTTCCGGAAGATTTCCCTCGGAAAACTTGATATCCAAAACGGCACCGATGATCTGAGTGATTTTACCTGTATTTAAATCTGCCATTTTTTTACCTTCACTCCTTTACTTTTTATTTTTGCGTTTCCTCCTGATCAGTAAACACGCTTTTCTCTAAAACAGAAAGCCCGTCTGTTTCCTGATTTCATAAACGATTTATTATGATATTGCAGACGCACCTGCAATAATCTCAATAAGCTCATTTGTAATAGATGCCTGTCTGGCTCTATTGTACTTCAGCGAAAGGTCGCTGATCATTTCTTCTGCATTATTCGTAGCAGAATCCATTGCCTGCATACGGGCACCATTTTCACTGGCATACGATTCCACTAAGCCACCATATATCAGGCTGTTGATATACTTTGGAACAATGGCATCCAATGCCTCCTCCGGCTCCGGTTCATAGTTCATCAGTGTAATCTTATCAATCGGATCCTCGGATACATCCTCCTCCTCCGAAACGATATCCTCTGCATCGATCGGAAGAAGCTTTGTAAGGGTTGGAATCTGTACTACCGTATTTTTGAAAATGGTATAAGCCAGATAAATCTCTCCTATCTCGCCCCTTGTAAACTGACTGAGCACTTCCTTTCCTATCGAGGTGGCATCACTATAAAGCGGCTCATTGATGGCATCGGAATAATCCTTTGCAACATGATATCCATGACGGCTCAGGCCGTCACGCCCCTTGGTCCCTACCGCGAATACCACCGTATTCTCCTCGGTAAAACGGTCATCTAACGTAATCAGCTTGATGACATTGGAGTTATAACCGCCTGCCAAACCTCTGTTTGAAGTAATCAGAATCACTGCCTTTTTATCAGACTGGCTTTTCTGGAGAAATGGATGTGACATCTGGCCTGATTTCGCAATCATGCCGGCAACCGTATTGTACATCGTATCAAAGTAAGGCTTTGATACCTCTGCACACCTTTGCCTTCTGCAGCTTTACAGAAGACACCAGCTTCATGGCTTTCGTAATCTGTCCGGTACTCTGGACGGATTCCTTACGCCGCTTAATATCTCTCATTGAGGCCATACTTTTTTCCCCATTTCTTTAAAATTATTTTACGAATTCCTTCTTAAACCCTTCAATCGCCTGAATCAGTTTTTTCTCCGTCTCATCGGTAATTTCACCCGTCGTCCGGATAGAATCCGGAACCTCAGGATACTTCGTATCCACATATTCGAAAAGTCCCTTCTCGAAATCCAGGATTTTCTCTAC
>JAFVAA010000295.1 GCA_017476305.1 Lachnospiraceae bacterium | reverse complement strand
TTCTTTTATGTAATCAATGATTGAATCCAACTCAGTAAATGCCAGCCCTACGTAGCTGTCCGCTGCACCGTAGTAAATAGCGATTTTCCCTGACTTCGAATCATGAATCGTAGCACACGGGAAGCATACATTCGGCACAAAGCCGCGTTCCTCAAAGTCCTCCTCCGGCGTCAGAAGAAACGTCTCACAGCGGTATTTTACGACAGACGGCTCATCTATATCTAAAATTGCACCTCCGATGGAATATACATATCCATTACAGGTGCCGGAAACACCATGATAAAACAGAAGCCAACCCTCACTCGTCTCAATCGGAGCAGCGCCTCCGCCAATTTTTAAGGACTCCCACCATTCCGAACCCTTGCCCATGACATGTCTGTGTTTTCCCCAATACACTAAATCCGGACTCTCACTGATGAAGATATCTCCAAACGGCGTATGCCCGCTGTCGGACGGTCTGGATAAAAGCATGAAATTTCCATTGATTTTTCTCGGAAACAGAACGGCATTCCTGTTAAACGGAAGAAATGGATTTTCTATTCGCGTAAAGGTCTTAAAATCCTGCGTCTTCGCCATACCGATGGCAGCTCCGTAGAAATCCTGGCACCAGATGATATAATAGGTATCCTCTACCTTCACCAGACGTGGATCATATGCATAAAGCGGCATAAAAGGCTTTCCCTCCTCATCCACAAACGGAATCTTATTCTCATCAAAATCCCAGTGAATCGCATCCTTGCTCCTTCCCAGATAAATATACGGAATTCCGTTGGTCTGCTCTCCACGGAACACTCCGATAAATCCATCCTCATAAGGCATTACTGCACTATTGAAGATTCTAGCTACGCCCTTTAAAGGATTTCTTCCAATGATCGGATTTTCCTTATATCTCCATACCGGAGCCCCCATAAATTCTCCCGCAGGTCTCTCCTGCCATGGTACATTTGGAACCTCCGGACTTAACATCTGATATTTTCCCATAATATATTACCTCCGTATTTTTATTTTCGAATAATATTCGTCCATATACTTCTCAAGAGCAATTAAGCTACTATATTTACTGCGTAAATCAAATTCACCAATCCCCTCTGCTTCTACTGTTTTTTCATATATAAAAGATTTTTCTGAATCAATTCAATCCGCTGTTTTACACAGTCCACAGAACGTCCCGGATCTGCCGGTGTGTGGAATACATAATCCTTTAACCGGTTTAAATCCGTCTTTGCCATGTGCATTCTCGTATCAGAGGATGCATAGTAAAGGAACACTTCCCCGTTTTCATTTACGATTGCCCCATTTGTGAACACGACATTTGACACATCGCCAACCCGTTCTTCTCCTCTCGGTCCAATCAAAAGTCCGGAAGGCTCTGCAATCACCTTTGACGGATCCTCTAACGCCGTAGCAAATGCGTAAATGACATACCGAAGCCCTGCTGCCGTATTTCTCACACCATGCGCAATATGAATCCATCCTTCGTCCGTTTTGATTGGTGTGGCTCCTGCTCCGTTTTTCGCCTCTGTGATCGTATGATACTTTCTAAGGCTCGTCATCTTTTCTTCATCAATCACGGCATTTGTAATATCCTCACAAAGACCAAAGCCTACTCCTCCGCCACTTCCCGTCTCGATAAAATCATCCATCGGTCTAGTATAGAACGCATATTTTCCATCCACAAGCTCCGGATGTAGTACCACATTTCTCTGCTGCGGAGAGCGCAAGGTCTTTAAATTCGGAAGCCTTTCCCAGTTTTTCAAATCCTTTGTACGTACAATTCCCGCCTCTGCTACTGCGGCAGACAGATCGTTTACCGAAGTATCCTTGCTTTCCGAGCAGAATACCCCGTAGATATAGCCGTCCTCATGCTTCGTCAGGCGCATATCGTATACATTTGTCTCCTCCGGACAGGTATCCGGAAGAAGAATCGGATAATCCCAGAACCGGAATCCGTCCACGCCATTCTCGCTTTCTGCTACGCCAAAGAAGGACTTTCTGTCATTTCCTTCGATTCTTGCGACCAGATAATACTTTCCATTCAGATAGATCGCGCCGGAATTCATCACCGCATTGATTCCCAGACGCTCCATGAAATACGGATTTGTCTGAGGATCTAAATCATAACGCCAGGTAAGCGGTACATGCTCTCTGGTAAGCACCGGGTATTCATATCTGTCATAGATACCGTTATAAAAGTCCGCTTTTCTGTTGTTCCTGCAAAGAAGCCTTTCCTGCTTCTCCTTTTCTACATAATATCTTTCACAAAACATAATTCCCTCCATTTGGATATCGTTTCCATATAGCATTTCTACTGCACAGCAACTAAAATCCGTATTCTATCCTTGATTTCTTTTAATCAGCTCCATACACATTCTCCCGTTATGATACGGGCATTTCCACGGCTCCACAATCGGTCTGTCAGGATACGGCTTTCCATCCTTATCCACCTCCCAAAACCACTCTGAACCATCTCTTTTATCTACCACATGCTCTTTTACAAACTCCCAGATATGCTCGGATGCCTCTAAATATTCTTTTTTGGAATTGTCCCTCTGGTAAGCGTCAAAAAATCCCACAATCGCCTCTGCCTGTACCCACCAGATTCTATGCTCATTTACCACGCCCTTTTCGCACTCATTCGCAAAGGAATGACCATCATATGCCTCTTTATACACCTGACTTACCAAATCAGAAGTGATTGGAGCAATCCTCGCAGAAAGCTTCATCTCTCCCAAAACCTGAAGTGCCAGGTTCACCAGCCAAGCAGCTTCGATATCGTGTCCAAAGGAATGCAGGTCAATCAGACTATGATACTCCTTATCAAAGAAAACCTCCTGTCTGTGCAAGGACGGATTATAAAGCTTCTCCTCCAAAAGGTCCAAAAGCCAGAGCATCCGCTCCTTTACATAGACATCCCCGGATACTTTGTAAAGCTGGGTATAAGCCTCTAAAACATGTAAAAAGGTATTCATCGTCCGCTCTGCCATGACACCATTTTCCGAAAGCTTTTCATTGGATTCTGGTTTAAAATCCTTCGTAAATGCCTCTAAATATCCACCATCATCCCTGCATTTCTCCTCAATCACATGAAACAGGGATTTAGCCAGGCTAAGGGCCTCCTCATCCTTCGATGCCTCATAGTAGGCAGAAAGCGCATAGATTCCAAATGCCTGATTATAGGTATGCTTCGTCATATCCAGCGGTGTACCGTCATAATTTAACGACCAGAAAATCCCACCATCCTGCTTATCAAAGCAATGCTCCCTCATGAATTCAAAGCCATGCTTTGCTTCACCAAGAAGACCTTCCTCCCCAAGAACCATATAGGCGTTGGAGAAAAACCATGTAATTCGACTGTTTAAGATACAGCCCTTCTCTGCTTTTTTATCTAATTTCAGATCATATCCCAAATATCCGTAATATCCCCCAAACTCATCGTCTCTTAGCCCCTTCCAAAAAGGGATAATCTTTTCTGTCAGATGCTTTCTAATCTCATCAACCATTTTTACCTTCCCCCTATAAAACTCGAATCCCCTCAAGCACTCCCTCTCCACCTAAGGTAATTTTCCAAAATTTTCCATATTCACCCGATCCATTAACCCTTGACCGCTCCGGCTGCAATACCACTGTATATTTGCTTCTGGCAGAGGATAAATACAATCAGTGCCGGTAGCAGAGAAATAATGACGCCTGCACAAATCAAATTATATCTGCTACCAAGCGGTCCCACAAAGGTATACAAAGAAACAGCAATTGTCTTCAGATTTCTGTTCATCAGGTACAGGTTCGCCGCATAGTACTCGTTATAAACGCCGACACCCTTTAAGATACAGGAGGTCACGATTGCCGGCTTTAAAAGCGGCAGGATGATTTTCCAGTAAATCGTCCAGTACGAAGCACCGTCTATGATTGCTGACTCATCCAGGGAAATCGAAATATTCTCCATAAACTGGATAAAAATATAAATCGAGATAACATCCGTTCCACACATCATGATAATATATCCATACAGATGATTCACGAAACCGAGTGCCTGCATGATATTGTACACCGTTACCTGCATCGCAACGGCAGGGAGCAGAGATGCAAACAGGAACAGGTTCCGGATTAGCTTATTGCCAGGAAACTGAAAGCGATTCAGGACATAAGCAAGCTGCGTTCCTATGATGACAGACGCAATCAGCACAAAAATCATTACGATTACGGAATTCAAAAAAGCTTTTCCCATATTTGCCATATTAAATGCCTTAACAAAATTATCAAAGTTCACAAAGCTTTTCGGCAGTGTCATGACATTGGTCGTCTGATACTCCTCCTCCGTCTTAAATGCCGTAATCACGCAGGAAACGACAGGAATGACAGCCACAAAGCTGAAAAAAATCAAGGAGAAATATCTTACAATCTGCCAAATAATCTGTCCAGGAGTATAGGTCTTTTTCCTCTTATTTGCCTTATGTTTTACCATTTATGCCACCCCCTTCTTCTCTGCACGAGCGCGTGCCTTTTCTGCCCTAAGTCTCGCCCTCTTTGCCTTATAGGATTCATCCTCGCTCTCTGCATCACGGAATACAAACTTAAAGAACAGCTTCTGTAAAATCGTACAGAGGAAAATAATCAGCAAAAGCACCACTGCCATCGCACTCGCCAGACCTACCTTCTGGCTAACATGCGCAATCTCATTCATAATAACGAAATAGGTTCCTGTTCCGTTTCCACCACTCGTAATAACATATGGTGGCTCGAAAGCACTTAAAGAACCGGTAATCGATAAGATAATATTCAAGGTTACAATCGTTTTAATACTTGGTAAAATGATATGAACGAACTGCTGGAACCGGTTCGCACCATCCAGCTCTGCTGCCTCATAAAGCTCGGAATCTACCGACATGATCGCACCGATAAAGAGCACCATATTCTGCCCGAAATAACGCCACACAGAGGTAGCCACCAAGGACCAGTTGTTTATCCTCTGATCCTTCAACCAAAATGGCAGATTATCCATATCAAAGCCACACCAGCTAAGCACTGTATCAAACACAAAGCCTCTCGTATAGAAAAATTTAAAGATAAAACCAACAGCAATACCGTTAATCAGAAACGGGAAAAACATAAACCCTTTAAACAAATTGTTTCCTTTTGCCTTAAAGCTTAAGATCGTCGCCAAATATAAGGCAAGCACTAACTGAAACAATGCACCTCCACAGTAGTAGAGACTGAGCTTCAAGGCACTAAAGCAGTCCTTTCTACGAAACACATCTAAATAATTTCTCCATCCGACGAACAGTCTTTTGTCCACCGGAGTAGTATATTTCATCTTGAAAAAGCTAAATCGAACCATTTCTACAAATGGTATATAAGTAAATGATAACAAAAGAATCAATGGGATTGCCACGAAACCAACGCAGATCAGTGTCTTTTGCCCTTTTCTGCTTCGCAGCCAGCCGCCAAATCCTTTTCTCCCAGCTACAGCTTCCTCCATATACACAATCCTCCCCATATATTTTGTTCTGAATGCCATACACATCCGTCAAAAGCAGCCTAATGATGCACAGGCGTACGCGGAGCATTTTTTACTTCATATGTAATAAGCCCATATGGAGTAAAAAAAGGACACTGTATAAAGACATACCCGATATTTTGATAAGTACGTAACATCCGTATGTAACATACAGGTATGTAACATACACGCATGTAGCATTTACATACCTGTATGTAGTACATTTACACAGTGCCCTTCTCTCCAACCGTCATACAAAACCTGCTGACGGTACTAACCTCTGTTATGCTCTATTATTCTGTGACCTCTACGCCACAAGCCTCCTGCGCATCTGACCACTTCTTGTTCCACTCATCCATGATTTCATCAAAGGTCTTATCACCCTTATCTGCATGCTCGATGATTTCCTGAATCTTCGTGTCTCCACCGGCATTGATATTTAACTCTGACTCAGAGTTCAGCTCATTTAAGAGATCCTCCTCACCTTCTAATGCAGGTTCATCCTGAAGGAAGGTAACATTATCAAAGGCAAGCTTCGTCTCTGTGCTTCCTGCCTTGATTGGAAGACCATCCTCATTATAGGAGAAGCCTGACTTCTCTGTCATCCACTTTACGAATACCATAGCACCATTCTTTTCATCATCTGTTGCATGTACATTGATACCATAAGAGTAGTCAGGGCCATCTGATGCATACTGTACTCCATTTACAGAAATCGGGAATGGAGCATATCCGACATCGTCCGGCTTATCTCCTGCTGCTTCCATCTGTGGGTAAGCCCAGGAACCAAGCACCATACATCCAATCTTTCCCTGATTGATCATGTTCTTGCAGCCTTCCCAGTCAGTCGTCGTGTAGTCTTCCTCAATCAGTTTGTTTGCTACTGCATCATATAAAATCTTATATACTGCATAAGGATGGGTATCATCCCCATAGTTTCTAAATGGATTCTTCGTGTG
>JAFVAA010000294.1 GCA_017476305.1 Lachnospiraceae bacterium | reverse complement strand
CGTAGTAATCCCAGCACCATTCATTTACATTGCCGTGACAGTCATATAATCCCCATGCGTTCGGCTCAAAGCTGCCGACCTCTAATGTTGTCTGCCGATACTCTCCCGGACGTGCTTCCAATACGGAATCATTGAAATAGTTCTCTTCAATCTCATAAGGATAATGCCCATAGAAATTAGCCTCTTGTGCACTCAGGGATTTCTCCGTATTGAAGGGTGTCGTGGTTCCTGCCCGGCAGGCATACTCCCACTCTGCTTCTGTCGGAAGTCTGTATCCGTTCGCACTTCTGTCCCAGCTTACATTTCCCTTCGTTATCGTATAAGCAGGCGACAGACCTGCCGCCTCGCTTTTCTTATTTGCATATTGAACTGCATCGAACCAGGAAATGTTCTCTACAGGAAGATTTTCGCCGGTGAATGTGCTTGGATTCACTCCCATCAGTTGCTCATAATCTCCCTGTGCAGTCTCATAAGGATCGATGTAAAATGTGGATACAGTTACTTCATGCTGCGTTTCATCGTCTACCCTCCAGTTCTCCGTTTCCGGACTTCCCATGAGAAAAGTCCCGCCATCTATCAGAATATAGGCATCAATTACATCATTTCCGTCTGCTGTGTCAGAGGAATCCTGCATCGGCATTCCGTTTTTTACAGCATCAGCAGATTTCTGCGCCTTATCCCATGCTCCGATACCGGATCCATGATCCGGCCGATTCCCCGGTATTGCCACCCACATGACAAGCCCGATGATAACCGCCGCCATCATGCAGCAGACAGGCAACAAAGGATTCTTCTTTCCCTTATCCGTTTTTCCTGCCTCTTTGCAAAGCACAAAAATCTCCATTCCGATAAATGCCCAGAAAAGAAGCATCAGTATATTTTCAAGAAATACAAGGGCAGCTGCCTTCCCATAGTCCAGAAAAGCAAAAGGAACACGGAAAAACAGGTAGTCTGACATATTGCTTTTTAGGAACAGATATAGTCCGGTCCCCGCTATAACAGCCAAAGCACAGGCAAGGACATTTCTTGTCCTGTCTTTCCACTTGAAATGCTTTTGTCCCACGGGCATATGGATTCCAACGTGGATTCCCATCAGCACAAAGGACCAATGGGACATCGAAAGGTGCATCCTGCGGACGAAAGACACCGGTGCCATCCCATAAAGAAAGGGAACTGCATATCCGCTCATGGACATGCCGCAGAATGCCGTCAGGATGAATGACGCGACCAGCAGGAGATTGACCACTGTCATCAAAATTCGAGGTGCATGGTATTTCCCCTTAAAAAGGGAGCCGTACCATTTATGGTTTAATATCTGATGTAATATCACCAGTACAGTCATTCCCATTCCGATCCACTCATGCAAGGCTTCTCCCATCACCTGATAGGACATCAGGCACAAAAGGAGAATGGGCATGCCGAAATCCACGACCCTTTTTAATTGATTATTTTTACCTGTCTGCATCCGTTCTTCCTCCACTTTACTTCAGATCATTTATCCATGTGGAAAGCTCCTCTTCTGACTCACTACCGCTAAACCTTGCGCCATCCAGCCATTTTCCGCTGCACGCATGATCCGCAAGATTCTTTCCGCTTCTCCCGATACCGCTGCTGGATGATGTGCAGAACGGAATCATTGTAATATCTCCAAAGTCATGGCTTTCCACAAAAGTATCCATAATGCGGGGTTCTTCTCCCCACCAGATCGGATAACCTGCTTGTGTCAAGTATGGGATTAAAATTTTTTAATTTTTTAGATCAATCTCCAACATCACTAACTATCACATCATTCCGACAAACTGGAATTTATCTATCCCAGCGTGTTAATATTCATCAAAAAACTTTTGCAGAGCATCAACGAACTGCCCTAT
>JAFVAA010000293.1 GCA_017476305.1 Lachnospiraceae bacterium | reverse complement strand
TCTTTAATAAAGAGGAGCCTGTGTATACGATGTTCATATTCGGGAAATCATCATATATATTTTTGATTATGAGCTGCCAGTTTTTTAAATGATGTACCTCATCAATAAAAATATGCGTACCACCATATCGTTTGTTTCAATAAATTAAAAAAACTCTAACAATTCCTGAAATTCGTTAATCAGAATATCTGTCCCTCTCACATCACCAAATCCATAAGCAGCATAGATAAATCCGATTTTCGCAGCTTCTGCAGCTTCTTTATCTCCTATCGTATCCCCTACATAAACCGTTTCCTCTTTCTTTAACCGATTTCGTTCACAAATAAATGAGATATTTTCACCTTTCGGTTTCTTCGTGTTTCCAAAGCATTCGAAGTCTGAAATAAAATCTTCCAGACCGTTTTTCTCGATTACTAATTCAATATATCCGGTCTGGCAATTACTGACGATAAAAAGCCTGCAATTCTTTTCGTCTTTTAATTTCTGAATGGTTTCCTTTACATGTGGATATCTTAAATTTTCTGTAGTTTCCATCAGTGCCTGCTGCTCCTTTGCACAACAGTCCTCTAAAAGCTTTGCACGGATTTCCGGAGTTACATCGGTAAAGAGATTGGCAGCGATTACATCCATAGGCTTCCCGAACTGCTTTTTTAAGCCTTCCGCATCCACCCTCACATGACTATGTCCCTCTTCCGTAATTGCCTGATTCCATGCTCTGGCGACCACCTCCGTCGTATTCCATAAGGTTCCATCTACATCTAAAATAATGTTTTTATATGCTTTTACTTTAGTGTACATTGTTGCGTCTCCTTTCTGAAAAAAACACATATAGGCGCTTGCAAAACGCCATGTCAATCATTTAAATTTTGCAATTATTTTTCATATTATCTTATCATACAAAGACAGTCATAACAACAAAAAGAAATAGCATCCTCTACCGCCTAAAGTTTAGGATGCTATTTCTAATAAATTCTCAAACTGAGGGCAAAAATCAGAGAGAATCACATCTGATTGCCTTTCTATTGTACCTTCGGTACATTGTAGAGTATATCATGGGGTACTTGTCATTTCAAGTATCCTGCCAATTTTTTTTCTACTAAACTCACTATTTCCTAGAACTTCCCTGCATTCGCAGCTTCCTCCACGGATACTGCTACTGCCACAGTGGCACCTACCATCGGATTATTTCCCATTCCGATCAGTCCCATCATTTCTACGTGAGCCGGTACAGAAGAAGATCCCGCGAACTGTGCATCACTGTGCATACGTCCTAACGTATCTGTCATACCATAGTAAGCAGGACCTGCAGCCATGTTATCCGGATGCAAGGTACGGCCTGTACCACCACCGGAAGCGACAGAGAAATACTTCTTTCCCTGATCGATGCACTCTTTCTTATACGTACCTGCTACCGGATGCTGGAAACGGGTAGGGTTCGTAGAGTTACCTGTGATGGAAACACCTACGTTCTCCTTGTGCATGATGGCTACACCCTCCTGTACATCATCTGCACCGTAGCACTTAACCGTAGCACGAAGCCCGTTAGAATATGCCTTCTCATATTTTACCTTTAACTCTGCTGTCTTATAGTCATACTCGGTTTCTACGAAGGTAAAGCCGTTGATACGGGAAATAATCTGTGCAGCATCCTTTCCTAAACCGTTTAAGATGACGCGAAGCGGTTTCTTACGAACCTTATTTGCCTTCTCAGCGATACCGATGGCACCCTCTGCTGCTGCAAAGGATTCATGTCCTGCGAGGAAACAGAAGCACTCCGTCTCCTCCTCTAAAAGCATCTTTCCTAAATTTCCATGTCCTAAACCTACCTTACGGTGATCTGCTACA
The DNA here is from genome assembly GCA_017476305.1 of Lachnospiraceae bacterium. Lineage (GTDB taxonomy): Bacteria > Bacillota > Clostridia > Lachnospirales > Lachnospiraceae > Butyribacter. The sequence continues at coordinate 3,529 of JAFVAA010000293.1, read as the reverse complement.
GAACCAGGGATACAGAATGCCTGAAGTCCCTCACCGATAGCTGCAGCAGCATCTGCTGCACGACGGCAGTCTTTTTTGATTGCGATGGCTGCACCTACTGTATATGCCCAGCATGCATTTTCAAAACAGATTGGCTGGATTCCCTTTACTAAGTCATATACATTCAGTCCAGCGTCCTTTGTGATTTTTTCAGCTTCTTCAATAGAGCCGATACCGTAATTTTTCAGTACGGCATTAATCTGGTCAATTCTTCTTTCATATGATTCAAATAAAGCCATGTTCGTTCATTCTCCTTTCTATTTTATTCCTGACGGGGATCGATGATCTTTACTGCATCGTCAACACGTCCATACTGACCTTTAGCTTTTTCCCATGCAGTGTTCGGATCATCTCCTTTTTTGATGAAGTCAGTCATCTTTCCAAGGGAAACGAACTGATATCCGATTACTTCGTTATCTTCGTCTAAAGCGATGCCTGTGACATAGCCTTCTGCCATCTCTAAGTAACGAACTCCCTTTTCTTTCGTAGCGTACATCGTACCTACCTGGGAACGAAGTCCCTTTCCTAAATCCTCCAAGCCAGCACCTACGGCAAGTCCATCATCAGAGAATGCACTCTGGGTACGACCATAGACAATCTGTAAGAACAGCTCTCTCATGGCAGTATTGATGGCATCACATACGAGGTCTGTATTTAAAGCCTCTAAAATGGTCTTTCCCTGCAGGATTTCCGCTGCCATCGCTGCAGAGTGCGTCATACCGGAGCATCCGATCGTCTCTATTAGAGCCTCCTCGATGATACCGTCCTTGACATTCAAAGATAATTTACAGGCACCCTGCTGTGGTGCACACCAGCCTACACCATGAGTAAAACCGGAAATATCTTCGATTTTTTTAGAATGTACCCACTTTCCTTCTTCTGGGATTGGAGCCGGCTCGTGCTTAGCACCCTTAGCAACCGGACACATGTTTTGAACTTCCTGTGTGTAAATCATTATAAGACTACTCCTTTCAATTATGCTTATTTCCGCGCAGAAACAAGGAAAATATGTACCATACCCGAAAAACACACTCTGTATAAAAGGCTGCTGAACCCTCGTCTACAGTGAGTAAAAAATACATTCCAGTTCCTTACGCAGTTCTATATACTATTTTAGGACAAAAATAGCATTTCGTCTACTCTTTTTTATAAGAAATTACCATAAAAAATAAATTTAGGTTACCCTTCACACGGCAGTGGCATTTTTAGCCAGAATGTTAAAATAGGAAACTGTAATCTGTATACTTGTTGAAGAGACTGTATGAGACCGCCGGTACTTAAGCACCGTATTTTGGTGCTTTATGTACCGCTGCGTAGGCGAATCAAGCGAGAGCGTGTCTCTGAAACAAGTATACAGAGTGCAGTTTCCGTTCAAGATTTTAACGAAATGCCACTGCTGTGTGAAGGGTAACAAATTTAGGTTTTAAGTAAGCAGGATGACCGTTCAATACGTCTTTTCCACAACCTCTCCCTGCCTTTTATAGATACTTCCCTTCGGGATGTATCCTCTCGTCATGGAAAGCGGATACACATTCGTATTACTTCCGATGATCGTTCCCGGATTCATGACGGTTCCACAGCCGATTTCCACAAAATTGCCGAGAATCGCTCCCATTTTCTTTAAGCCCGTCTGAATCTTATCGCCCTCATAGCGAATCGTGATATTTGTTTTATCCGATTTTACATTAGAGGTAATCGAGCCTGCTCCCATATGGGATTTGTAGCCAAGGATGGAATCACCCACATAATTATAGTGAGGAACCTGTACATTATTAAATAAAAGCACGTTTTTTAGCTCCGTAGAATTTCCTACGACACAATTTTCACCGACAATGGCATTTCCCCGGATAAATGCCCCCGGTCTCACCTCTGTGTTTTTCCCTATGATACAGGGAGCCAGAATGGTTGCCGTCGGATAGATTTTTGCCGATTTTGCCACCCAGACATGTTCTTCTCTTTCCTCATACTCCTCTTTCGGAAGGCTTTCTCCCAGTCCTATGATAAAATCCTTTATCTTCGGAAGAATCTCCCATGGAAATTCGGAATCTTCAAAAATATCTTTTGCAATCGTTTCATCCATATTAAATAAATTTTTGTTCTTTAAATTTTCGTACATAATACAATTCCTTTCTTTTTTATACTCATTAGGAACTGTCACAAATTAAAACCTGCTGTTTTGCAAGCTGAAATGCTTGCGTAAAAGGTATTTCTGCTTGCAAAATATTGCAGGTTATTTTGTGACAGTTCCTTAACGAAATTTACTTCCATTTCACCAGAAATCCTGCGCCAGTCACATGCCGTATAGTGGCTAACCATACTGTCATGCTTTTTTCTTCCTGATACCGGTTTTATAATATGCCGCATCCTGTGCGAACATCCTCTGCAGCATCTGATTATAATTCGTCTGTTTGACAGAATCGACACGCTTGTGGATAAAAGCATCCAGTTTTTCCATATATTCATCCTCTGAGATTTTCCCCTCCTCCACCTGGGTAAGCCCCAGTTCCCAGCTCGCCGTAAGTTTCGGATTTAAAAGGGATTTCATCGAAATACTGACGACATCATAGATCATTTCCCCTAAAAGCTCCGGCGTGATGATCTGTGTCTTTTTATTCAGGTTCAGATATTTATTATGGATCAGTTTGCTTAAAATTTCAGCTCTGGTGGCACTTGTACCTATTCCGCTTCCCTTGATCTGAGCACGCAGTTCTTCGTCATCTATCAGCTGCCCGGCATTTTCCATGGCCAATACGATAGAACCGGAATTGTATCTTTTTGGCGGGGAGGTTTCTCCTTCTTTGACCGTCATCTCCGTCATGGAAATCTCAGTTCCTTTTTTCAGTTTTTTAAACGCCTCTATAATGGAGCTGCCCTTTTGTCCGGAAACCTCTTTTTCTTCCTCGTCTGAATTTTCCGATGGAATATCCTCTGTTCTTTTCTTCGAAAAAGAAGCATTTGCTATAGAAAGATAACCTGCTTCTGTCATTACCTTAAAGCCTGCGAAGAAAGACTCACCCCCTTTTTCCACTGTTAAGGCAAGCTTCATATATTCTGCGGGTGGATAAAAGATACATAGGAACCGCCTCACGATGACCTCATAAACCTTTGCCGCGGTGCTGCTGACACTCCGTAGAGCTCCAAAGCCCTGTCCCGTCGGTATGATTGCGTAGTGATCCGTAATCTGCTTATCATTTACGTATCTGGTCTTACTAAGTCCTGCATAGCGTTTTCCTTCCAGAATATAATCAGGAATTCCCTGTACGAGGGGAAAATTCTTTAGCCCTTGAATATTTTTATGGATTTCCTTTGCAACGGCACTGGACAATACTCTGGCATCCGTTCTCGGATAGGTAACCAGCTTCTTTTCATAAAGCTCCTGAACAATTTTCAAGGTCTCATCCGGGCTGATTTTAAATAACTTCGAGCAGGTATTCTGAAGCTCTGCCAGATTGAATAAAAGTGGCGGATTCTTTTTTTCCTTCTTTCGCTC
>JAFVAA010000292.1 GCA_017476305.1 Lachnospiraceae bacterium | reverse complement strand
TGGATTCGCCGAAGCTAAAGGTAACGGTGAAAAAGGGCATGATGACGATTCAGTGGAGTAAAGTAACATGTGCATCGAAATATCAGGTCAGTGTGACACAGCACGGTGTCAAGACGACGACGCTTCCGCTCACAAAGAAGACGAAAATTTCCAATACGGTGACAAGCGGGAAAAAATATACGGTAAAGGTACGTGCTATGGACAGTAAAAAGAAATTTCCAAGTGCGTGGAGTAAAAAGACGGTAAAAACGTGAAGATATTTTATGTAAAGATCAGGTGTTTCACTTGGCTGAAAGAAAGATAGATAATTGCAGAGATTAAAAAGGAGTGCATCATAGTTTTGCAGTCTATCCGGACAGTGGATTTTAAGGAGGGTGTGGTATGAAAAATTGGATAAAAAAGAGGAAAAGACAGTTTATTTGCGGAATATTTCTGTTTTTGCTTTTTGTATTTTGGGGAATTGGGAGCTTTGGGACAAAGCGGGCGAGTACGAAAGCCGTGACAGAAACAACACCGATTGGAACACAGGTGGAAATCGTGATTCCGGAGACGATGGGTTCCAGATATGATGATACGATGCGTGCCAGTCTCGTGAGCTATGATTTTCACAGGCAGGATGGAAAAAGCTATTATATATTGGATTTAACATTTAAAGTGCTCGCTATGGGAAACGGAAAATATTCTATCTGGACGAGCAATGTTGTTTTTTATGATAAATTTGGTAATGTTTTAAATGGAGATGTTTCGAACGGCTTTTGCTGGTCCGGTGTGGATGCGGAGACGAATCATGTGGTGACTGCATCTGAGCCTGGGAAGATTTATTCAGATTATGTGACGATAGGGGAAGACATCTCAAAGGATGTTGCGAAAATTGTTTTTCAGGAGAATTGGGTGAGTCCAGATCTTTTAAAATCCGGGGAAACCACTCTCGCCCCTTTCTCAACTCCAACCCCTACGCCGACCCCTACGGTGAAGCCGACGGTCACACCGGCATCACAGGTCACGAAAACGAGTACACCATGGGATTACGTACAGGTGGTACTGCCGGAAACTATGGGAAGTAAATTTGATGACACAGCCAGAGCGATGATTACGGACTATTATTTTATAAATAGCGGTTCTGCCTTTTATGTATATGTGGATTTTGAGATTCTTAATGTCGGTGTATATGGAAATCTTTGGCAAAGTAATCCGCTTTTTCTGGACCGGAATGGAAATGTCTTAAACCAGACTACTGCAGATGGAATTTTTGGATTGATAGAAACGTTGAAAACAGGTGTCACCTATTCCGATAAGTTGTGGGTGAAGGCAGATATTGCGAAAGAGGTGTCTACGATTGTATTCCAATCGACCTGGGTGGATCCGACCACGTTAAGAAGTGGTGTTTCTGCGACTGCGACACCGACGCCAAAGCCTACGGTAAAGCCGACCGCGACACCGACGCCAAGACCTACAGTAAAGCCGACCGAAACACCTGCAGCGACGACACCTTCTCAGGAGGATAGTAGTGAAGTGGTGAAAAAGGCACAAAAGATCGTTCTGCCGTCCACGATAAAGAAAACCTTAAGTACGAATTCCACCTTTAATCTGATTCCATCCGGCACGATAGTTTCTGACCTGATTTTCCAGAGCAGCAATAAAAAAATTGCTACGGTAAAATCACAGGGGAGCCGCGGGGTAGTGGAGCTAAAGAAGCCCGGGACGGTAAAGATTACGGTTACGGCACCGGCGGCTTCCGGATATAAGGCTGCCAAAAAGGTAGTGACGATAAAGGTGAGTCTGGCGAAACCGAATTTAAAAGTTTCCGTGCAGAACGGCAGTATGACGATTCAGTGGAAAAAAGTCAAGGGCGCATCAAAATATCAGGTGAGCGTGACACAGCATGGTGTCAGGACGACGATATTACCACTCATGAAAGGGACGAAAATATCGAATACGATTACCAGGGGAAAGAAATACACAGTTAAGGTACGTGCTGTGGATAGTACAAAGAAATATAAAAGCGCGTGGAGCAAAAAGACGATAAAGGCATAAGTGATTACTTAACCGTTCTTTCGGAACTGTCCCAAGTTGTTTCGAAACAGTTCCGAAGGGAGGGATAAAATCAAACGAAGACAGGATGGGAAAATCATGTGGATTGCAGAGGATTGGAAGGATTATGAGGTCATAGATACCTCTGGTGGGGAGAAACTGGAGCGGTGGGGAAGGTATCTTTTGGTACGTCCGGATCCACAGGTGATCTGGCAGACGGAGAAAAGGGAAAAGGGCTGGAAAAATCCAAACGGGCATTATCACAGGAGCAGCCGCGGAGGTGGGGAGTGGGAGTTTTCGGATCTGCCGAAGACCTGGGATATCCGTTATAAGGATCTTACATTTCATCTGCAGCCATTTCAGTTCAAACATACCGGAGTATTTCCGGAGCAGGCGGTAAACTGGGACTGGTTCCGTGAAAAAATAAAGGGAGCGGACCGGGACATCAAGGTGCTGAATCTCTTTGCCTATACCGGTGGTGCGACGCTTGCAGCAGCTGCAGCAGGGGCGCAGGTGACTCATGTGGATGCATCCAAAGGCATGGTGACATGGGCAAAGGAAAATGCTATCGCATCGGGGCTTGGCGAAGCGAAGATCCGGTGGCTGGTGGATGATTGCGTGAAGTTTGTGGAGAGGGAAATCCGGCGTGGAAACCACTACGAAGCCATTATCATGGATCCGCCTTCCTATGGCAGAGGTCCGAAAGGAGAAATCTGGAAGATTGAGGACAGCATCTATCCTTTTATCAGGCTCTGTACACAGGTGCTTTCGGATGAACCGTTGTTTTTTTTGATAAATTCCTATACGACGGGCCTGCAGCCGGCGGTGCTTTCGTATATGCTGAATACGGAGGTGGTTTCCCGGTTTGGAGGGCATGTGGAAGCAGATGAAATCGGGCTTCCTGTGACCTCGACCGGACTTGTGCTGCCATGTGGGGCATCCGGGCGTGTCGTGTTTTAAGAAAGGGATGTTTTTATGCCAACAAATGAAAAGGAATATAACGGATATCTTTTTGACTAGCTGACACTTTTGTACCAAAATCCACCACTGATTTAGTGAGTGAACAGACAGTAGAAGTATTTGAAAACAGGAAATGTAAAAGATCGGCAGGCAGGGATTTTCTCTGCCTGCTTCAAGATTTTGAAGCAATATACTAGTTTAATTTATATCAGGTTAAGCGTGTAAATGCGGCATGGGGGATTTTATGGAGGAAAGGGCACATTGTATCCGCTGTCTTTTGCGGGAGATCGATGGGGAAGAGGAATATCGGAAATTAGAGGAGTATTTGGCATCCTATCCGGAGGAGAGCAAGGTGCCAGAGAAAATTTATGAGGAGCGCCTTAGGCTCTGTAAGGCGTGTGAATGTCTGAATCAGGGGATCTGCAGGAAATGCGGCTGTTTTGTGGAGGCGAGAGCATTAAAGAAGATTGGAACATGTCCGCACGAAAAACCGAGATGGTAAAAATCTGAAAAACATCAAAATTGAGTTTTCTTCTACACATGTAAAAAATAACAGGAAGTATAATTTGACCAAAAGTATAATCCATGATATAATACGACTTTAGGGTGTTGCTTGAATGGGAGAGTGGTTATGAAGCGGAAAATGAAAATCAGAGGCGCCGTGCGCGTAATCATGAATTTGACGATTATCCTGTGCGTTCTGCTTTTAGGACTGGTGATCCATGTTTCTATTTATGATAAGAAAGCAGGCATGATTGCAGGAGTATATTGGCTGGGCACCGTAGGGATTACCTTTTTGATCCTGTTTTTTGGGAAAAAACGGATACAGAATGAGATGGTCCGCTATGCGGCAAATTACGGAAATATGCAGACCTCTCTGATACGTGATATGGAGATTCCCTATGCTGTTCTGAATGAGGAAGGACAGCTTTTATGGGGAAATGATAAATTTTTAGAAGTAGTCGGAAGTAAAAAGGCAGCCAGAAGGAGTATTACGAATACCTTTTCTGAAATTGACCATACGAAGCTGCCAACTACGGAGGAGCCAAAAACCGTGCATATACAGGTGGGGGAACATTATTACAGATGTTCCTTGAAGCTGGTTTGCGGAAATGACGGGGAAGACGGGGAAAGTGGAATCCAGTTAGACCAGATCGTTTCCGGAAAGAATATCATCGTAATGAATATGTACGAGGAAACAGAGATTATTCATCTCGAAAAGCTCCGTGCTGCGGAAAATCTGGTAGTAGGACTTTTGTATATCGATAACTACGATGAGCTGATCGACAGCATCGAGGAGGCACGTCAGTCCCTTACGATGGCACTGATCGACCGAAAGGTGAATCAGTATATGCAGGGGATGGACGCATTATCGAAAAAGCTGGAAAATGATAAGTTTTTCTTTGTTTTTAAGCAGGAGTATCTGGAAAGCCTGATGGAAAAGAGATTTTCGATTTTAGAGGATATCCGCTCCATTGATACGGGTAATAACCAGACCGTTACGGTCAGCATCGGAATCGGTGTAGGCAGAGGAACCTTTGCAGAGCGTTATGACTGGGCGCGAAAAGCGATGGATCTCGCTCTGGGGCGTGGTGGAGACCAGGCGGTCGTGAAGCAGGGAGAAAAAGAAGAATTCTTTGGCGGAAAGCGCGTACAGATCGAGAGAAATACACGTGTAAAGGCACGTGTGAAAGCACATGTGCTGCAGGAGCTGATGGAAGGCAAGGAGCGCGTAGTCGTGATGGGACATTCTATCGGAGATGTAGATTCCTTTGGTGCCTGTATTGGAATCTACCGGATCGCGAAAACGCTGAACCGGAAAGCACATGTGGTATTAAATGAGGTGACGGCTTCGGTAAAGCCTATCAGGGAGCGCTTTCATACAAACGAATACGAGGAGGATATGATCATCACAGGGGAGGAAGCAAAGGAAATTGTAGATGAGCATACGCTTTTAGTTATCGTGGATGTAAATAAAGGATCCTATACGGAGTGTCCGGAGCTTATCGATCAGGCGAAGTCGGTGGTCGTGATCGACCACCACAGGCAGGCTGGCGATGCGATAAACAAGGCGGTTCTATTTTACATAGAACCGTATGCTTCTTCTGCCTGTGAGATGGTGGCAGAGATTTCGGAATATATAGGAAATGGGATCAGCCTTACGGCAGCAGAGGCTGAGGCGATGTATGCCGGTATTATGATCGATACGAATTATTTTTCGAATAAAGCAGGAGTGCGTACCTTTGAGGCAATGGCATATCTCAAAAGGAACGGTGCCGATGCGGTACGTGTCAGAAAGATGTTTCGTGAGGATCTGAACGATTATAAGATCAAAGCAGCGGCGATTCAGGATGCTGAGCTGTACCACGGGCAGTATGCGATTACGGAAAGCTCTGCAAAGGGAGTGGAAAGCCCTACCGTCCTGGGAGCAAAGATTGCAAACTCCCTGTTAGATATCAGTCATGTGAAGGCATCCTTTGTGCTTACGGATTATCATGAGCAGATCTACATCAGTGCGCGTTCGATTGATGAGATGACTGTGCAGATTATGATGGAACGGCTGGGCGGCGGTGGTCATATCAATATGGCGGGAGCACAGCTAAAGGGTGTGACGATGGAGGAAGCGAAGGACATCATTCGGCAGGCAATCGATTCCATGATTGCAGATGGTGAGGCATAGAAAAAGCGTTTCCATTTGCAGACGGTTGGTCTGTGAGTGGTAACAAGCGGATAGGAGGCAGATATATGGAGGTAATTTTATTAGAGGATGTAAAGTCGCTTGGAAAAAAGGGGGAGATGGTGAAGCTCAGTGATGGCTATGCCAGAAATTTTCTCCTGAAAAAAAATCTTGGGGTGGAAGCTACCGCACAGAACAAAAACG
>JAFVAA010000291.1 GCA_017476305.1 Lachnospiraceae bacterium | reverse complement strand
TAAGAGGACGAAAGAACAGGGATGAGGTCGTGGCAGAGGCGCAGAGGATTTTAGATCATCTCGCAGCCGTAAAGGTCGGTGAACTCGATGGCATTCACTCCTCCGTAGGAATTACCGAGCTTTCCGTGGCAAACCATGACATCGATACAGCGTACACAAAAGCAGATGAGGCGCTGTACAGATCAAAAGAAACCGGCAAACACAGGATTACATTTAGCGAGGAGAACTGATATGAAATCGAATAGAAAAATAACCTTTGATATCACGAAATCTCTTTTTTCCATTTTAGAATATGACAGACCGGAAATATCACTAAGCGGTATTCATGTCCTGCTTCTGACAGAATGCTTTTACAGACAGCTTCCGTTTGCCTATCGTATAAAAATCAATCATAAACAGCTGCGATATGGCGCACTTTTACATGATATCGGGAAAATCGGAATTCCGAAAGAAATTTTAAATAAACCGGGAAAGCTGGAAAAAGAAGAAATGGAGCTCGTGAAAAACCATGCAAAGATCAGCGCAGAAATTCTGGGCAGCATATACGGTTTAGAAGCACTGGCAAGCTGGATCCAGTACCACCATGAGCGGTTTGACGGAAAGGGCTACTATCACCTGAAGGGAAAGGAAATTCCTTTGGAGGCACAGATGATCGCGATTACGGATACTTATTCTGCAATCATCATGGAAAGCTCCTATAAACCTGCCAGAACACACGAGGATGCAATCTCTGTCTTAAAGCTGGCTGCCGGAACGCAGTTCAACCATGAACTGATCCGCATTTTCTGCCAGATTCCATCCGTCCGCCTGGATGCGGCAACGGAGGAAGCGGCAAAGCTGATGGAAAAGGCAGGTATCTTTTTTTCTGATGGATTTGCATAAATCATGGATTTAATGTAAAAGTTTTATTTGATGTATAGACCTTTACATGATGCAGCCAGTTCAGCTTCAATTTATCGAACTGTGACTTTTTCCCCGGATAATCGATACGTTTTAATGATTTATCCGGCAGGCTGCCTTTTGCTATTTTGGTGATACTTTTACTTAACGTAATCCTTTTCAGCTTCTTGCAGCTGCTAAAGGTACCACTCGTTATTTTCTTCGTTTGATTTAAGATCTTTATCGTTTGGACCTTGCTGCAATCTTTAAATAAACTATTATTTAGACCTGTGACCGTATAGGATTTGCCATTTACCACGATACTCTTTGGAATCGTGATACTTTTCCTGTTTTCGACCTTAAAAATTTTCGCTTTCGAACCACTTAGCTTATAGCGTATTCCATTAGCCGTTCCAAACCTTTGATTTAAATCCTCGATCTGCATAGTACGCACATAGGAGTCATCCGGAATTTCCTCACGCATGGTGCTTTCCGGTATTTCCACACTGCCTGCCTGGTTGGCACCAAAAAATTCATTCCACTGGCTGCTTTCATTCGCAAACCTTATACAGTTATAATTTTCATCCGAAGTATAATCCCCATACTCTGAAATCCTTAAGTATACTTTATACTCTCCACTCTCTATATGTTCCAAAGGAATATAGTCCGTATATCCTATTTTATACTGGCTCTTGCAGGCTCTGATATCAAAATCGCCAAAGGGCAATTCATATACTTTATCTGCCGATTCCAGAATCACCGTTGCAGTCTTATCGTTTACCAGACTTCCGAAGCCGACATTCCGGATCTGTAAAAAAATACGCAATTTATCCCCGGCCACAGTTATCTCAGAATCTGTCAGGACAAAACGATATCCCAAATGATTATCCACATACTGATAACCGCTCAAGCCTTTATATAAACTGTCTTTCCCATCGAATACCTCTTTTTTCAGCTGGTCGATGACATCAGCATTCCATAAGCTGTTCAGATAGGAGGTATGTGTCAGAAATCCTTCCTTCTCCATATAGCCGGCTGTATTTTTAGGTGTCCCTTTATCAATATAAGCGACAACTTCACCACCAAAAAATGCGGAATCTGTCTGCTCGTCCAGCCAGTCCAGCTCGTTGGTACGATTCGCATAGGTTCCTAAATCATTGGAAGAGCCCAGGTAGCCATCATTATATATTCCGATACGCTCTATCCCTGCCTTTGATGTCCCGTCTTTGCACAGCTTATCCAAAGATATTCCTGCCCACTCTGCTATATAGCCGGGGGTGCGGACACTTATCATGAGCTTGGATGAAAGATGATCCAACCATGCCTGTATGATCCCTGTTCTATTTTTTTTCGTACAGTTACCGGTACCATGATATTCCCCGTAAAGTCCGAGCATTCCAGCTTCTACACATGCAATGACCGGCTCATGCCTTTCCAGGACAGAACTCACCTGTTTTATATGCGTTCTCATCATCTTTAGGTCCGGTTCTGAAACAGTGCTGCCGGAAAAATAGTCATCATATGCAAATCTTATCACTGCTGTCCCACCATTTTCTTTTATGAGGCGCAATGTCTCATCGAGAGCATCCAGAGCACCCTCTGACAGCTTCTTGCCAGTTCCTCCGAAATCGCTGATATCTACTTTGAGGTGTGTTAAGTTATTTTTTAATGCACTCTCCGGAACGGAAGAATCCGATTCCTTTAGCTTTAAAAGGGCAGGGACATAAAACCCCCGCTCCGGATTTTCAAAGCTGTCGGTACTCTCATCATAGCTTAGCAAAGGACTACCGGCAAGGGAGTAGGAAGGGAAAATCATCAGTATGAAGAAAAACAGTATCATAAAACATATTTTCTTGGGCATCGCAAAAACCTCCACAAAATGACATTACACAAATTCTTCGTTTCGTACTCCATTTTTCTATTCGGTGTCCGATTTTTCCATTTCCTTAGTAATAAGATGATACTTTGTCATTATCATTTTGTCAAAGTCATCGTCATCCTTTGTTCGAATAAATGGATTGTCGTTATCCGAATATGGAGCAGAAGATTCGTCCATATAAAATCTTAAACTCTCGGTAGTATTCATAAAATATTTCACCTCCGTAAAAAGAACCGGGGAGCAAATGCTCCCCAGTTCTTTTTATGTATGCGGATAACAGGAATCGAACCTGCACGGGGGTTGCCCACTAGAACCTAAATCTAGCGCGTCTGCCAGTTCCGCCATATCCGCTTATGCTTTTCGGGCAGCATAAACACTACCCGAAATTACATCACACGCTATATCGTATCATTAAAATACGATTCTGTCAAATATTTTATGCAAGGCTCGGAATCCCCTTCTGGATATCAACATCGGCTGTATAATCCACTCCCGGGATTTTAAACCCGAAAATCTCATAGAAATCCTGCCAATACCCATCCGTATCTCCAAGCTCCCCGATATTGTCTTTATTCACTTTCGTCCAAAGCTCAGAAATTTCCTTCTGTACTTCCTCTTTCATCTCATAATCGTCCATGCGAATCAGACGGTTTTCATCCGTCGGTACGGAATCCTTACATAAACGGTCATGAAGCATACGGTACATCTGCTCGATACAGCCCTCATGAAGCCCTTTTTCCTTCATCACTTTCAATAAAAGAGACATGTACAGCGGTACGATCGGAATCGCTGCACTCGACTGTGTCACCACCGCCTTATTTACAGACACATATGCCTCCAGACCATTATATTTTCCATTTAATTCATCAGCAGCCTTGTATAAGTCCTTCTTTGCCTGTCCGATGGAACCATCCCGGTAAATCGGATGTGTCAGCTCCGGTCC
>JAFVAA010000290.1 GCA_017476305.1 Lachnospiraceae bacterium | reverse complement strand
TATTGGATAGGGCAGCGCTGCAACATTCAAACTCTTATATTCTGAACGCATGGCTGATCTGGAACCTGTCAGGCTCTAAGGCGGTGTGCTTGGAAACTGTGCCGGTGTCGGCACATCGGTAAAAAATGAATATTTATTATTTGGGTAGGACTAAATTAGCTCTAAAAGACAGGTGTACTGTCTGCTGATTCTGGTCCTACTTTTTTTATGGAAAAAAGGAGGCAGGAAGAATGAGCGGAGTGGAGCAGTTTAGTCCATACAAAAGAAGAAAATACAGTATAACGGAACAGACAAAAATTCGGAAAGCATTTAGACGCAGGCATGGCTGTTGCAACTGTCTGAATGAATGGGATTTTGATTCCTGTATGGAAATGGGGGTATGCCGGTACGATCCAAAACCGGATCCGGCGTATCTTCGGACAAAGGACAGGAAACCATGTGCAAGGAATGGTGGAAAATTGTGTCCGTATGAGAATGGGAGCGGTACCTGTTTCGGGTTCTGTATCAAGGAGATTTTGAAGGAGCATAGGGAGAAAAAAGCAAGATCAAAGGAGGCTGTGAATTATGAAGAATTACATCGTGAAACTGGAGACAGTGACGACAAAGGAGAGATCGGAACTTAGCTGTAAATACAGGGCAGAGCTTGACATCTGCGATGATATGAGGTTCTCGGAGATCATGGAGTTCATGGATCAGGTAAAGACGATCTGGAGGAAAGCAATGCAGGCGAGCAGGCGGGGCGATTATATGGAAATGGAAGTGATCCAGGCTGCTTACGAAGGCGGAATAGATGAACTGAAACATGACCTGATGCAGAAAGATTTTGACAGATGGTCGTTCCGTGGACGGAATGAAGATACTGACGGAATCTATCTGGATGCTGATCCGAGATATACTTCTCCGTCAAGGGATATGTTCCTTTCCAAAGATGTACTGAAGGATCTCTGCCTGGTACTTGGCTAAGAAAGGAAAAGGATGTCAGGGGCGGTGCAGGACCGCCCGGACAGGAGAAAGGAGCGTGCAGTATATGAAAAGGAGGCTTAGAAAAATGGGCAATATGGAAGAGATCAGGAGGATCACGCCGATAGGGTTCGACCACGGCTGGAACTTCTGCAAGACAAAACATACTTCTTTTATCTCCGGTGTAAAGGAAGTGACTACGGAACCGGCACTTTACGACAACATACTGGAATATGGCGGGAAGTATTATAAGGTCGGCACAAAGCGCATGGAGGTCAGGGAGGACAAGGTCTCCGATGAAAACTATTACCTGCTGACACTTGCAGGTATCGCAAAGGAACTGAAGGAAAGGGGAATGACTGCGGCAAGGATCCTTTTATCTGCCGGACTGCCCCTTACAAGGTTCGGGGATGAAAAAGATGATTTCATCCGTTACCTCGGAAAAAACAAAGAAGTGAGGTTCCGGTTTGAAAGGGTGGATTACCATATCTTTATCGAGAGGGTATCTGTTTATCCCCAATGCTATGGGGCTGTAGTTGACAGGCTGGATGGATTTCCGAGGAAAGCCCTTGTCGTGGACATAGGGAGCTGGACAGTGGACATCATGCCGATCATAGACAATTCCCCGGATGAATCTGCCTGTGTGAC
>JAFVAA010000028.1 GCA_017476305.1 Lachnospiraceae bacterium | reverse complement strand
TAGAGCAAAAATTTCTGCTTGACATTATGAAAGGTGTATGCTATGCTCTATCTGTTTTAAGTGATTTAATACAGTTAGAAAGAGGAGAGGAAGAGGTGAAGTGAGGGAGGTGAGCATTTGATACAGTTAAATTACAGGGACAGCAGACCAATCTACGAGCAAATCAAGGACGGTTTTAGACGGCTCATCATTCAGGGCGTGATGGAGGTGGATGAAAAGCTGCCTTCGGTTCGTGAGATGGCGACGACGCTGACGATCAATCCGAATACCATCCAGCGTGCTTACATGGAACTGGAGCAGGAGGGGTATGTGTATACGGTAGTCGGGAAGGGAAGCTTCGTGGCAGGTGTGCCGAAGCAGGATGAAAAAAGGAAACAGGAGCTGTGGGAGAGCTTTGATTCTGCGGTGGAGGAGCTTCGGTTCTTAGGTGTGACGACGGAGGAGTTTACGGAGCATTTGGGAAAATAGAAAATGACAGGAGGGAAAAGGATGATTGAGGGAAAGGGAATTTGTAAATCCTTTGACGGTTTTTGGGCATTAGACCATCTGGATTTTCATGTGCCAAAGGGCGCAGTCTATGGTCTGGTGGGACCGAATGGAGCGGGAAAGTCTACGCTTTTGCGCTGTGCGATGGGGATTTTTAAGACAGATGAGGGAGAGCTTTTGGTAGGAGGAGAGGGTGTTTTTGAAAATCCATCCGCAAAGGGGAGGATGGTGTTTATTCCGGATGAAATTTTTTCATTTCGTACAGCCAATGTAGTGGATATGAAAAATTATTATAAAAGCATTTATCCGGCGTTTGACGAAAAAATTTTTGAAGGACTAAAGGGATGTTTTCCGGAGATTGATGAGAAAAAGCATGTAAGAAAGATGTCAAAGGGGATGCAGAAGCAGGTCGCATTCTGGATTTCCATCAGCTGCAAGCCGGAGGTGATTCTTCTGGATGAACCGGTGGACGGCTTGGATCCCGTGATGCGAAGACAGGTGTGGAATATTCTTTTAGAGGAGGTAGCAAAGCGGGAGATGACGGTGCTCGTTTCCTCGCATAATCTGAGGGAGCTTGAGGATGTCTGCGACCATGTGGGATTTCTAAATAAAGGGAAAATGGTTTTAGAAAAAAGTCTGGAGAGCTTACAGGGGAGTATTTCGAAAATCCAGATGGCGTTTGAGGGAGAGTGTCCGAAGCTTGAAGAACTGGATGTACTGCATCACAGCGATTTGGGCAGGGTGCATACCTTTATCATCCGGGGGGATTTTGAGGCAGTGAAGGAGAAAATAGAGTCCCTTCATCCGATTTTTATGGACGTGCTGCCGCTGACTTTAGAGGAAGTATTTATCTATGAAATGGGAGGGGAAGATTATGCAGTTAAAGAATTCTTTACTGAATAAAGCTTTGATAAGGAAGGATCTGACCAGATTCTGGCCTGTGTGGACGATTGAGCTGGTGCTTTTATTTTTTCTGAATATGATGGCGGGTTCGGAGTATGATATCAAAACGTATGGTTTTGTCCGTTCAGATGAATTGGTGCTGCCTTTAGGACTTCTGGCGATCTTATTTTCCATTATCACAGCGACGATGCTTTTTGGATATCTGGCAGACAGGAAGGAAGCATATCTGACGCACAGCTTTCCTATCAAAAGGCAGACCTTGTTTTGGAGCCATTATGCCTCTGGTTTTTTGATGGTCTTTCTTCCGGAGCTTCTGTTTTGCCTGTATTATTTTATCATGATGCCGGATACGAAAAACAGATTTGTATACATGTTTTTGGTTTTCTTACAGCTGTTTCTGGGAGCATTTGCCAGCTATAATCTGGCGTGTGTTTCCACTCTGCTGACTGCAAATAAGTTCAGTGGTGCCATCATTTATCTGGTACTGAATGTCATGGCATACGGAGTGATGGCAGCCCTTAGCTTTATTGCAGAATTCGTAGTCTATGGAAATAAGGGAGATCTGTTTTTGGACTTTGACATGTATTCGGTTCCAAATATTTTACTGACCATTCTGACTCCCCTGGGCTATTACAGCTGTAATATCGTGGAAGCAAATGTGCAAAAGCACAGGCTTTCGCTTACCTGGATTACACCGGGGCTTCCGGTTTTTTTCATCGTGATTCCGGCTGTACTGCTTCTTCTGGCGGCGTATTACCTGTTTAAAAAGAGGGATATCGAAACGGCGGGGGATATGGTGGCGTTTTCGTGGGCGAAGCCGGTGTATAAGGCGGTTTTTACTTTTTTCTTTAGTGTAATTTTGATATTAGTCATTCTGTTTTTACGGGGCTTTTTGTATTTTG
>JAFVAA010000289.1 GCA_017476305.1 Lachnospiraceae bacterium | reverse complement strand
CGGATTTGATTCTTCTCGACTATGAGATGCCGGTCACGCCGGGACCACAGGTGCTGGAGATGATACGGAGTGAAGAAAAAAGTAAGGATATTCCGGTGATGTTCTTGACGAGTAAAAATGACAGGGAGAGCGTGGAGAAGGTACTTTCCTTGAATCCTGTACGCTATATTTTAAAGACGGTGGGACGTGGGGAAATGCTTGCGGCACTGTCCGGATTTTTTGGAGATTGAACGGAAGGAGCTTCTACGGTTAAAGCCACACTCTTTACCGGAAATCCTGCTTCTTTCGAAAATGGGAGTTTTTTCACAGCTCCCATTTTTTTATTTTACAGGCATCTGTGCAGCCATAGATTTTCTGAAACGCCCGGGACGGCTGATTAAGCTCAATTTTTGTCTGGTGTCAATGGTGCGGTTCACCTATGACGATTTGGATGAAAGGGGAGCGGAACGGTGGTTTCGAATCGCAGACGGTAGGAACGGAAAATATACTTCAAGTTTATTGAAATACAAATAAAATCATGTTAAAATTCAGAATATGATTCTCTTTATGGGGGTGACTATTATGAGCTTAGCTCATTTAAACGCTTTTGACGGTTCGGATAAGGGTTCCATGGAAAGAACCAAATACTATGTTCTTATGAATAAAGATGTAAAGGTTGCGGATTTTCACGTAGATACTGTTTTTGATGAAATTACGATTGATAAAGTGCATGTGGAATTACCGGATTGGATCAATAATTTGAAAAATATGATCAGTAACAGAAGGGCTCCTAAGCACAGAGAAAATATAGCTCAGCTTTTAAAGGAGAGTGGATGTGATACAATAGCAGGTTTCTTAGATATCGCGCATGCATTATCGTTGATAGATACGTTTTGGGTGAAATCTGCTGATAGTAAATTGCAGTGGAATAATGTTTCTCTATACACACATCCTTTTGATGAAACAATTGCAAAAACTGCCTTCGAGGGTGGTTTACATGGCAGACAGCTAAGCAATACTTCACCCGAATACGGAACAGATGGAAGCTTTGCCAAGTGCTGGATTAGAGAGGACGGGCAGATACGGCTTTTAAAGCGTGGAAGCTCCGGGGCAAGAAATGCAGGATTAGAGCCATACAGTGAATACTATGCCTGCCAGTTGATTCGTGAGTTTACGGACCATTATGTAAACTATGATCTTCGCAGCAGGAGTGGGAGAATCTGCTCTGTTTGTGATATTTTCACCAGTGAAGAATATGGATTTTTACCTTATGCAGCCATGGATTCCGGTAATTCGGATTTTCTTGACGTTGTTAAAAGGGTGGAGAAACTCACAGGCAGCGATTCAGAGATTCGGACAATGTTTATTGTGGATGCCGTGATTCTGAATGAAGACAGGCATAAAAATAATTTTGGCTTTATTGTGGACAATGCAAAGCAGAAGATTGTGGATTTTGCTCCACTGTTCGATTACAATGTTTCGCTCCTGCCCTACGCAGAGGAAGACGATTTTGCGAATGCCGAAGAATATATGAAATCGAAGGGACCAAGATTAAGCGACAGCTGGATTAAGTCAGCGGCAAGGTGCATGACGCCGGAAGCAAAAAAGACCTTAATTCGGCTGAAGGGGTTTGAATTTAGTGAACACGCAAAGTACAATTTACCACAGTGGCGTTTGCATGCATTAGAAAAGATCATAAATTATAATATTGATGAAATTTTGAAATTGTCAAACTTATTATAGTACGGAGGAACTGATGAGGTATTTATGTGGTGCGAAGTCCGTTCAAAAGGTACTTGCAATCCGATTTTCTTTCATGTAGAATAAGGATGTTTATTATACGCAGTAACGGAATTAAATTCCGTTACTGCGTATAAATAAATAGATGTGGGAGTGAAAAAGCAAAGCGGCAATTTTCATTTTTGTCCGGAAAGCATGGACAGAGCATGGAAAAAAAACAGATAAGAGGTGAGGTTATGTTTCGAATCAATGAAAACTATTTAAAGTTACCGGGGAGTTATCTTTTTTCTACGATTGCAAAGAAGGTGGCTGCCTATACGGAGGCGAATCCGGAAAAGGAGATTATCCGTCTGGGGATTGGTGATGTGACGCTTCCTTTAGCTCCTGCAGTGATAAAGAGATTACATAGCGCAGTAGAGGAAATGGCAGAGCAGAGTACCTTTAAGGGGTACGCGCCGGATCTAGGCTATGAATTCTTAAGAAGTACGATAGCGAAGGAGGACTATGAAAAGAGAGGCTGTAAGATTTCTGCAGACGAGATTTTCATAAGCGACGGTGCGAAAAGCGATTCCGGAAATATCGCAGAGATTTTCGCAGAGGATACGAGGATCGCAGTGACCGATCCGGTCTATCCGGTCTACGTGGATTCCAATGCGATGGCAGGAAGGTCAGGGATTTATGATCCGGCGACGGAAAAGTGGTCGGGAGTCATCTATATGCCTTGCACGAAGGAATATGGTTTCGTACCGGAGTTGCCGAAGGAAGTGCCGGATGTCATCTACCTTTGCTTTCCGAATAATCCGACAGGAACTACACTGACGAAGGAGCAGCTGCAGGTCTGGGTGGATTATGCGAGGAAGGAAGGGGCAGTCATTATCTATGATGCTGCCTATGAGGCATATATCAGTTCACCGGGAGTACCGCATTCCATCTATGAATGTGAAGGAGCTTATGAATGTGCGATCGAGATTCGCAGCTTTTCGAAAAATGCCGGGTTTACCGGAACCCGCTTAGGCTTTACTGTCATTCCGAAGGAGCTAAAGTGCGGGGATGTGATGCTTCATTCCCTGTGGGCACGTCGCCACGGGACGAAGTTCAACGGTGCTCCGTATATCATTCAGGCGGCAGGCGAGGCTGTGTATTCCCCGGAGGGGAGAAAAGAGACCGGTGAACAGATCGCTTACTATATGGATAATGCGAAGGTCATAAGGGAAGGCTTGGTGGAAGCCGGATATGAAGTCTTTGGCGGTGTGGATGCTCCTTATATCTGGTTAAAGACACCGGATCAGATGAAGTCTTGGGATTTCTTTGATTATCTTTTAGAGGAGCTGAACATCGTAGGAACTCCGGGAGCAGGCTTTGGTCCGAGCGGAGAAGGGTATTTCAGACTGACTGCTTTTGGCAGTGCGGAAAATACGAAAAAGGCGATGGAACGTATTAAAGCAGCGAAATAGAAGAATATGTATGAAAGAAAAGGGGTTACACTCATATTTGGTATCAGAGGGAGGAAGAAAAATTGAAAAAATTAGTCATGGGAATGGTTTGTGCGGCTGTCCTGTTTACCGGCAGCCTTTCACCAAAGCAGATGGCAGCTGCGGACGCAGTAGCAGGTGAGGATACGAGCTTTGACCGGTATATTGCCTTTGGTCACGATTTAAAGGAAAAAGAGAAGCAGGCGGTGCTTTCCGGCTTTGGCATTTTCGAAGCGGATTTAAGTGACTATAAGACCGTGGAGATTACGAATGAAGAGGAGCATGAATATTTAGGGAAATACATTTCGGCTTCTGTCATCGGAAAACGGGCGCTGTCCTCTGTCATGGTCATAAAGACGGAGGAGGGACGCGGGATCAATGTCGAGACGAAAAATATCAATTACTGTACCTCGAACATGTACTGTAATGCGCTGACGACTGCAGGCTTAAAGGATGCACAGGTGACGGTAGTGGGACCGTTTAGTATTTCCGGTACCTCTGCTTTGGTTGGGGCGATGAAGGCGTATTCGGAGATGACCGG
>JAFVAA010000288.1 GCA_017476305.1 Lachnospiraceae bacterium | reverse complement strand
CATCTTCGTATGCAGATCCTCTAACTGCTCTTTTAACTGATTGATTTCATCCACATGTGCCTTCTCACTGTCCCACTTCGCCTTCTGCGCATTAAACGCATCCCGCATTTCTGCCAGCTCTTTCTGTAGAAGCTCCAGTCTTTCCGCAGAAAGATGATCCGTTTCTTTCTTTAAAGCTGCCTCTTCTATTTCCATCTGCATGATCTTCCTTCTGGTCTCATCCATCTCTGCAGGCATGCTGTCAAGCTCTGTCTTTATCATTGCACACGCCTCATCGACCAAATCAATTGCCTTATCCGGTAAAAAACGGTCAGAAATATAGCGATTGGACAAAGTCGCAGCAGCTACTAAGGAGCCATCCGTAATCTTCACCCCATGATATACCTCATACCGGTCCTTTAACCCACGCAGAATCGAAATCGTATCCTCTACCGTCGGCTCATCCACCATCACGGGCTGAAATCTCCGCTCCAATGCAGGATCCTTTTCAATGTACATCCTGTATTCGTCAAGCGTCGTCGCACCGATACAGTGAAGCTCACCTCTCGCAAGCATCGGTTTCAGCATATTTCCGGCATCCATCGCTCCTTCTGTCTTCCCTGCTCCCACAATCGTATGCAGCTCATCGATAAACAGGATGATCTGCCCGTCACTTTTCTTGACTTCTGTAAGCACCGCCTTTAATCTTTCCTCAAACTCCCCGCGGTACTTGGCACCTGCCACCAAAGCACCCATATCCAGTGCGAAAATTTTCTTATCCTTTAAGCCCTCCGGCACATCCCCCTTCACGATTCTGTGTGCCAATCCCTCTACGGCAGCTGTCTTTCCGACACCCGGCTCACCAATTAACACCGGATTATTTTTCGTTTTTCTGGATAAGATGCGAATCACATTCCGGATTTCTTCATCTCTCCCGATGACAGGATCTAACTTTCCCTCCTTTGCGCGCTCTACCAGATCCGAACCATATTTCTCCAGAGTATCATAGGTCGCCTCCGGATTGTCCGAAGTCACCCTCTGGTTTCCACGTACTTCAGAGAGCACCTGTAAAAAACGCTCCCTGTTTATCCCGCAGTCCTTAAAAAGTGCCTTCATCTCCCTGCTCGGATGTGCCAACATGCTTAAAAACAAATGCTCTACGGATACATATTCATCTCCGAGCCTCTTTGCCTCATCCTCCGCATAGATCAGGACTTCGTTTAAATATTTGTCAATATGAAGCTCCCCACCGCTGACTTTCGGGCGTTTCTCTAAAATCCCTTCCACCTGCGCCAGAAATACCTCCGGAGATATCCCCATTTTCTCAATCAGCTTTCGGATCAGGCTGTCCTCTACCTCCATGAGAGCTATCATGAAGTGATCTTCACCAATCTCCTGATGACCATGATCCAGCGCAATCTTTTCTACATTTTGCAGAACCTCTTGTGATTTCTGTGTAAAACGACTGATATTCATAGCAATCCCTCCTGTTCCATATATATGATTCCTAAAAGCCAACATTTTATCTGTCTGAATCATTCAGTAATACAGTTATAACACGTTTTGTTAGCCACGTCAAGTGTCGAGTGCTAATTTTAGTAAAATTTTCCCGAACCTCCTGCACAGATGATAAAACAAATATACAGAGTGCAGTTTCCGTTCGAAATACTTAACGAAATGACATGAAAGGGTGAACTGTCACGTATATGGTAAAATCAGTCAAAAAAAATACGAAAAAGTAGTTGTTTTTTTTTGAAAAAGTGTATATACTAATTAGTAACAGAAATGCATCGGATGCCTGAGATGTACGATAACTTCTGATATTTTGAACCTACAATTTTGATTCGGGATTCCTATATCTTTTCTGTGATGTCGGGCCGTCTTTGAGCGGAAGGCTGAGCAGGATGTGCGGTTGCCCACCTAGCTTGTGCTAGGATTCAAAAATCAGGAGCCGGCATTTTGGGTTACTTATAGTATTTATCAGCTGTCACCGTGAGGCTTTGGTGGCAGCTTTTTCCTTTGTTTACAAAAGATTTTTTAAGATTGGCAAGATATGACAGAAAGCAGAAATGGAGATGAAAAAAATGGATAAAAATGCCCCGATCGGTGTATTTGATTCAGGTGTCGGAGGAATCAGTGTCCTTCGTGAACTGGTAAAGCTCATGCCAAATGAAGATTATTTATATTTAGGGGATTCCGTAAATGCACCGTATGGCACGAAAACCTTAGAAGAAGCCAGGAAACTTACGATTACGCATATAGAAGAACTGCTGCACAGCGGAGCGAAATCTATTGTGATCGCATGCAATACTGCAACGAGTGCTGCAGTATCTGTCCTTAGAAACATGTATCCAGAGATTCCAATCGTGGGAATTGAACCGGCGATCAAACCTGCTGTACTAGATAAACCGAATTCCAGAATCGTAGTCATGGCAACTCCGATGACTTTAAAACAGGAAAAGTTTCGAACGCTGTTAGAAAAATATGAGGATCAGGCAGAAATCATTCCCCTTCCATGCCCGGGGCTGATGGAATTCGTGGAAAGAGGCGAGCTGGAAAGCGGGGAGCTGCGGGAATATTTAGTAAGACTTTTACAGCCGGTAATGGAAAAAAAGATCGATGCGATCGTGCTTGGCTGCACACATTACCCGTTTGCAGGAAAAATGATTTCCGAAGTCGCAGGAAAGGATGTTCAGATTTTTGATGGCGGATACGGAACTGCCAAGGAGATGAAACGAAGATTAGAGGCTGCCGGACTGCTCACCAATGAGGAAAAAGAGGGGCAGGTAAGATTTTGTAACAGCAGAGATACGGAGGAGGAGCGCAGGCTCTGTGAGTTTTTATTACATATATAAAGAACTGTAGATATACCCGGAAAGGAAATTAATTTCGTTTCCAGGTATATCTACAGTTCCTAAGGATTTAATCCGGCTTATTCAAACTCCTCCGGTGCAGTACATTCATCAAACAAAAAGAAAAAGGCACTTCCTTCATTTTCCCTGCTTTCTACACGAATATCACTTCCATGCTTTAATGCAATTCCTCTGGCGATCATAAGTCCCAGACCGGTTCCTTTGGTATTCTGACGCATTTTAGAAGTATAGAACTTTTCAAAAATATACGGCAGCTCCTCTTTCTTGATACCGACACCATGATCTCTGATACAGACCTGAAAATGCTCCTCCTCTTTTTTCACCTGAATTTCTATCACACCATTTTCCTGGGAGAATTTAATCGCATTGTCTAAAATAATAAAGAACATCTGCCGCAATCTGCCATAATCGCCTAAAATCAGGCAAAGCTCATCCCCCTCCGGCATCTCTAACTGCCATTGGATCCCCTTTTCCTTTCCGAGCTCATACACACTCCTCCGGATATCATCGAAAATCTGCTTTAAACTGACTGGTTCTTTTTCGATCTGAAAATCCGGATTCTGCATCTTGGATAAAATAAACAGGTCCTCCACCAGTCTTTCGATCCCCTGACACTCCAAAAGCATGCGCCCATAGAGCTCTTCCACCTTGCTCTGCTCCTTTATCACACCGTCGGAAAGCGTTTCCGTATAGCCCCGGATCACTGTAATCGGGGTCCGGAGCTCATGTGACACATTGGCAAAAAAATCCCTTCTGACCTGCTCTAACTGCTCCCTTTCTTCGTTTGCCTTCTTTAACTTCTTCGATAATCTCCCCAGGGACTGCTCTAAAAGCCCGATCTGTGAATGTGGCTTTTTCACCTCAATCGTACGGTAATCTCCACGTGCCAAAACACTGATGTGATTACTGAGCCGTAAAATGGACTTCGACAGATTGCTCGAAAATACAACCGCTACGATCAGAGCGATACTGACAGAGAACACCACGCTCAAAACGATCATATACTTGCCATCATCAATTCCCATCGTCTGCTTATTGATCATGGAGACAAGCAAAACCGCCCCGCTGACTTCTCCGGTACTTGTATTTTTGATTGGAACAGATACGCTTAATGTAACGGTCCCGTAGACATCATCATATTCCGAATTATGAAATACCTTTCCCTTTTCAAAGGTCTTATTTACAGCCTCTAATGTGTTCTCTGATACCGAATCATCTTCCAGATAAGCATTTACGAAGCTCTCCTGAAGCGGCACCCCGGCATTTTGATTTGCCACGATCCAGACATCCGTACTGTCAGCATGCTCCAGCTCATCAATATAGACATGATATCGTTCGAACTGCTTCTGATTCTGATTTTTTTCAAAACCTCTCACCCTTTTCGCGATCCTCTTTCCCTGATTCGTCAAAAGCTTTGTATGGGAAGCAATATAATTTCTCTGATACAGACGGATAAAAATCAGACTGGTCAAAACTCCGGTCAGTACCAAAACGATTACAAAAGAAGCATAGATCTTTAACACCACATCATTATGCTTTAAAAAGCGCAGAAAGGAAGCAAGCCCCTTCCTGATTTTCTTCCATATACGATTCATCAGAAATCCTCCGGCTCGATTTCAAACTTATAACCGACTCCCCATATCGTCTTGATGCTCCATGCAGGATGCTCTACACTGTCCAGCTTCGCACGCAGACGTTTAATATGGGAATCTACTGTTCGGCTGTCTCCGTAATAGTCATATCCCCACAGGCTGTCCAAAAGATTATCTCTGGTAAACACTTTATTCGGATTACTTGCCAATGTCCACATCGTCTCGATTTCCTTTTTCGTAAGCGGTACACGCTTCCCGTCTATCATGAAGGAATACTCTTCGAGGTTTACGACCATGTTATTGATACGCAAAATATTTTCTTTATCTTCATCAGAATCCGCTTTTTCAAACCGCCTGAGCACTGCACGGAGCCTCGCCATGACCTCACTTGGACTGAATGGCTTTACGATATAATCGTCTGCCCCAATATCTAATCCCATGATTTTGTTATAATCCTCTCCCCGCGCGGTGATCAAAATAATCGGAACGCCCGACTTTGCCCGGATGGACCTGCATACCTCATAGCCATCCTTTAAAGGCATCATCACATCCAAAAGCAAAGCGATCGGAGAATATTCCTCAAACATACGCTCTGTTTCCACCCCGTCTTTAGCAATGAGCGGTGTATATCCCTCCTTTTCCACATACACCGATAAAATATCTGTAATATCCTTATTATCATCTGCAATCAAAACGTATTTCATAATTCCCTCCATTCCGAACCTTTGGACCAGAAAAGCCCATGTTCTATAACAGCCAGTACTGTTCCCATTCCCCTGTGGTGTTTTGGGAATAATAACTCTGATGATATAGTAATCAACAAATATGGCAAAAATAAGTTTTTTTACAGGAAAAGAATTTATTTTATGCATTCCTATTAACTGACAATATTTTGCCACCATTCTGACATTTCTAAAATTTATACTTAGAGCAAATCAAAAAATATGGAGGTAAACTATGAAAGTCATAAGGAAAACATGGTATCAAAAAATATGGTATCTGTTTTGTTTTCTTGCAATGACACTTATCATGATCGGTACATTTCCGGGAACTGTTTCTGCTAAAGACGCAGAAGACAGGAACGCAGTAAATGCGATCCAGACAAATTCTGCCTTTACCGGTTCCCCATTACATACATTAAAAAAAGCATCCGATGATTCAGAAGTAAAGCTTGCAGAACATGAAACAGATATCCTACAATCCGATTCACACGTTTTGTCACTGAAGAACACTACAGAGGATATGGACATCTCCTTTAAAAGCTCAGATACATCCATTCTTTCTGTAAAGAAAAAGGGAGATTCCAGTTGTGTGTATACCGGTGAGGCATATGGAACAGCTGAAATCATCGTGACCGTTCGTACCAGTCCGATTATTTTTTTCTGGAGCAATGAAAGTACTTACCGTACAAAGATTTCAGTAACTCCTCATGCCACCAGTATCAAGTGCGTGAAACAGAAAATCGTATTAACAGAAGGAAAGAAAGCAACTCTGGATCTGACCATCCGTCCGGGGAATTCCGGCGAGGTTCCTGTCTTTTCTTCAAAGGATCCGAAAGTAGCGACTATAAATGCGAAGGGAAAGATCTTTGCAAAGTCAGCAGGAAGTACATATGTTACAGCAACAATCGACAATGGAAAAACGACACAGTGCCGGGTTATTGTAAAAAAGAAATAAGCATTTAACATTGCTTCTATAGAAGTGAAGAACTTCTTTAGAATAAATAGAAAACAAAGGAACAAGAACAAAGGATGAAAAACAGCATATCATCTCCGATTCTACCTTCTCGGAAACTGATATGCTGTTTTTCTGTCATAAAAATAATCCACAAAGCAGCCTTGATGCTTTACGCACATAACCCTGCCCCATGTTTATAAATAATTATCCTTGATATCCTTCATAATAATTCCTGTAACTCCGGGCACTGTCAAACGGATAATTCCATTTTCGATTTTATACATCTGGCTTTCATCCGAAAAGCCCTCCCGTCCCGTATTATAAATACGCGCCATGCGATCCTGGGAAGTAATCCCGATACGCCATACAGGAATTTCCATCTCTCTTGGCTCCTCTCCACGGTTAATGATCACAACAATTCCATCCTGGCCATCGAACCTTCCGTAACTGATCAGATTATACTCCCCGAACAGAAACAGAATGGAACCCTTCCGAAGTGCCGGGTACTCCTTATGAATCCGAATCAGATCCTTATGATATTCGATCAAATCCAGATCCTCATTTCCCCAGGGATAGGCACGCCTGTTGTCCGGATCCGTCCAGCCGCAGAGTCCCGCCTCATCTCCATAGTAAATCGTCGGTGCCCCCGGCCATGTCATCTGAATCATGACGCCCAAGCGGAATACCGCCTTATCTACACCGTAATTTGCCGCCTCTGCACCAGAGGAGCTCGTTCTTCCGACACGACTGTTCGTTCTGGTCAAAAATCTGGAATGGTCATGGTTCGACAGCTCATTCATCGCCACCTGCAGGGACTGCGTACAAAATCTGGTCATATAGTGACGCATGGAACCGAAAAACGCATCTGCATTCCCCTTTAAATCCTCCCGGTATTCATCACTATGCTTCTCTACTCCCGTCAAAAACCAGGTAATCGGCTCCATAAAGGCATCATAGTTCATCACAGTATCCCACTGATTGCCACAAAGCCAATCTGTCGGATCTCCGTAATGCTCTGCCAGAATGATCGCATTCGGATTCGCTTCCTTGACATTTTTTCGGAATTCCGACCAGAAAAAATGATTGTACTCCGGGGAGTGCCCCAGATCCGCAGCCACGTCAAGACGCCAGCCATCCACATTGAAAGGAGGAGAAACCCACTTTTTCGCAATATACATCACATAGTTAAAAAGCTCCTGGGACTCCTCATAATTCAGCTTCGGCAAGGTATCATGACCCCACCAGCCGTCATAATAATTATTATACGGCCAATGCTCCTCGAAAAATTTGAAATACGTATGATACGGACTCTCCTTCGCTACAAATGCACCTTTTGCATAGCCCGGTGCATCCTCGTAGATCCGTTCCTTATCAAGCCATTTGTTGAAAGAACCGCAGTGATTGAACACACCATCCAAGATCACACGCATCCCACGGCGATGCACTTCATTCACGAACTCTATGAACAGCTGGTTGCTGGCCTCCAGATTTTCCCTATCCGTCACACGGCAGATATACTTCGTCGCCTCTTTATTCGGATGGGAATAATCGCAGATGACATTTCCATGCTCATCTCTTTTCAAAACCTCTCCTTCATCCTTTACGATCCTGCCGATATGGGGATCGATATAATCATAATCCTGAATATCATACTTATGATTCGACGGCGATACGAAAATCGGATTTAAATAAATCACTTCCACGCCCAGATCCTGTAAATAATCCAGCTTCTGCATCACTCCTGCAATATCTCCGCCATAAAATTCCCGAACGCCCATGGCAGCCGGATATTTGTTCCAATCCTTGACACGTGTAGTCGTATCACCGATATAATGATATTCATCATCCAGTACATCATTGGACGGATCTCCATTATAGAAACGATCCACATAGATCTGATAGAAAATAGCCCCCT
>JAFVAA010000287.1 GCA_017476305.1 Lachnospiraceae bacterium | reverse complement strand
GATGGAAGAGGAGGAGTACCGGATGCGCTGTCAGCGGGAAATTGTAAATGACGGTACTATGGAGGAACTCAGGGAAAGACTGAAACAGGTGTTTCCTTATTACGAAGGAAGCACCTTTGTAAGCAGTGGCAGATTGACATAGGCTTCCAGGAAAGAAGCGATGAAAAGAATCAGAAAAGCGAAAAGACAGAAAGGGAGTTGCTTGAAAAACAGCTCTCTTTTTTGCTTTCTGGTGGCAGAAAAAAACAGCTTGTCATGCATTTTCTGTAAGTGGAGAAAGGAAAAAAGATAGAGAGGAAACAGGAGAAGGGCGTGTGGAAGGAGAAAGCAGAAATACTCTAATATTCCTTTGAAAAGCTTTTCCTGATGGATACAAAAGATCAGAAGGATCCCCTGCACGATTCCTGTGTAACATAAAAAGCTCCGGGAGTACAGCTTCCAGACATTTGTGAAGGAAAAGAAGACAAGGAGAAAGAATACCCTGGCATGAAGAAAAAGGTAGTAGAGAAGCAGGGATTTCTTTTTGTCACCTATGGTCACGATGAGTCCTGTATCGGTTTTGAAATCGATAAAAGCACTGGAAAAAAGGTTTTCAAAGAGTAAATTTGTAATCAGGCAGCCTGCAGTCATACTGATGATAAAGAGGAAAACAAGGCTTTCCAGCGGATGGATATAGCATAGAAATTTATTTGATTTTTTCTGTTCCCTGGGCATATCATTGGAAATATTCATTGGAAACGCTCCAAAATCATTTTTATAAAATATATGCGCCGGATTCAAAAAAATGATACGGTGCAAATTTTTTTGAAACAATTCCCTGTCGAAATTTGAGAGAGAAAAGTCTTTGCATTTTTGGAAAAAATTCACTAGAGTGAATATAGGAACTGTCACTGAGACAAGAAAGGAAAAAAAGTGAAAAAATTACTGATTATGGAATCTGTATCTGCGGGGATTTTGATTCTGCTCGTGGTTACGATCATTCAGATGTCTGCATGTGGGAAGAAAGAAAAAATGCTGGAGACTGAGGCAGAGAACAGTCAGATCAGAATTTCGAAGGATGTATGGATGTATGCTGGAGAAATTTCAGAGGGGGCTTCTCCTCTGGAAGTGGGCGAGGGAGCAGAGAAGAATATCTGGGGCCTTTGTTTCTCTAATGTTTTTTTAGATACAGAGGAGGAAAAAAATACGAAAGGGAGAAAGAGAGAAAAAGCATTTTTTTATAATGTACAGAAAAAAGAAGAGGAGAAGAAAACCTACCTTACCATAGGGCTTCGTGCTCCGCTTAGGACTGTTTCGGGAGGTGAGCTGACAGCGGATGACCTTTTATTTAATTATTATTTTCGCTGTGATCCATCTGCTGATTCGGAAACAGCGTTCGCTTTTGGAATAGAAGGTGGAAAAGAATATTATTATGGAACGAAAAAGATAAAAGCACAGAAAAAAAGAGTAAAAGCCCTCTTAAAAAAACCAGGTGGTAAACTGAAAAAGAGAATCCAATCAGAAATCATTTTACCGGAGCTTTATGAAGAATATGAGTGGGTGGAGCAGCTTTTTTCGGAAAGTGAGTATCAGGAGGAAAGAGGCGGTTATTCAGGTCCGGAAGAGTTTTTCGCCCACTTTTATGCTTATCAGACATCATACCGGCCAAAAGAAAAATCAAAGGAGGAAATTTTATCTGATATCGCAGAGCAGTATGGGGCGAATTATCAGGCATTAGAGAAGGTGACAGGGAAAAGCTATGAAGCAAAAGCGGAGGGCTGTGCACTTGCAGAGCTTTTTAGCAAAAAGAAAGAAGATCATGTAAAAAAAATCAAAGGAATTCGAAAATTAGATGCACATACCATTCAGGTGGTTCTTTTAGGAACGGATCTTGATGTGAAAACATATTTGGATTTTTGGATTTTGCCACTAGAGCCTTACGGGATGGAATCGGGATTTTGGGAAAAGGAGAATGAGGTTTTTGGAAAGGGTGGGGCAGCATATGTATATGAAAAGGCAAAAAGGGAATACAGGGGCAGTGGCTCCTATTACTGCTTTTCCTTTGGAAAGGAGACAATCTGTTTCTATAAAAATCCGTATGATATCAAGGCACGGAATGGAATCGAAAAAATATATATGAGATGTAACCAAAGCT
>JAFVAA010000286.1 GCA_017476305.1 Lachnospiraceae bacterium | reverse complement strand
CTTTTTTTATTTCCGTTGGAAAAGGAAGGACTGCAGGGAGAGAAAGGTGTAAAACTTTTTCAGACTGTCTGCCAGATCCGGGACCGGAGCAGACAGATGATACCTGGCTGTCTGCTGTTTCGAAGGTCATCTGCTTTAGTGCGGCTTCGGAAAAGAAAGGAGAATTTTCAAAGGTAAGAGCTTCGTACTGTAAAAGTGAGCAGACGGAAAGCATCATTTCCACATCTTCAAAATTATGCAGGAGAAGTACCTTTTCTAAAGCTTCTGCTTTTTCCGGTTCGAAAAGGCGCATCTGTGTGTATTCCGAATAAACGGTGATCAGATCTCCACCGGAAAATTTGTCCTCTCTGTAGATGCCTAAAAAGCGTTCGAGGGCTTTCTGGCTGCACTTTTCCAACGAAAGAAAACGCTTTAGTTTACGGACTCTTTTTAAAATATCGATCGAAAAAACGCCTGTGGTGTCATTTAGGATTTTATCGGCATGCTCGTTTAAAAGCAGTGCGTGACGTTTGCATTTTTCAAGGATATATGGGATGTCAAAGGTTCTTCCGTTGAAATGGTACAGATATTTATAGTGATTTAAAAGTTCTAAAAAGGAGGAAAGCACCATTTTTTCATCCTTATTTTTTTCGGCGAACCACTGCACCTGTATGAAATCCTCCGTGCTTTTCTCATAAAACAAAACGCCAATCAGATAAATAGAGGAGGTTTTCGGGGAAAGTCCCGTGGTTTCGATATCGAAAAAAAGGATTTCCTCTTTTTTTTGAGGGAAATCATAGGTAAATTTTGGATGGTCGATTTTGGCTTTGATGGTTTTCATAAGTATCCTCCAGGGTGTGTAGTTGAAAAATCAGGAAATATCTATATGATAAATTATAGTGGCTTCGCGGGGAAAAGACAAGTATGGATTAGGGGAGGATACAAACTTTGATTGAATCGTTACTAATCAAAGTACATAGTGATAAACAGAAGTTTATCGTATAAATAGCCGTGAGCTGTAACGAACAGTAAAGCCAGTCATATCCGGGTGAGTCATATCCGGAAACTGTTCGAAACTTGCGTTGCTGTTTGACTTGCGCTATAATGGTAAATGGAAATCTGTTTGTTTTGCGGTTTTCATTTACTGTTTTTGCCTTCTGTCAGGCTCCGTATCAGAAGAGAAAACGGTGGCGGAGGGTTATCTTTTTTATAAAGGCAAGGGAAATTTCTATATATTGCAGCGCATCCATGCGGCATGGAGGATTAGGATGAGTAAAGGAATGGAAAAAGACAGGTCAGTTTATGATAAATGGGATAAAAGAAATAATCGTTCGGATTCCGCTTACGAACGCTGGGAAAGGCGGAGCAGAAAAAGACAGGACGGAAATAGAAACAGGAACAGGCCGGGCGTGTTCGACATTTTTTTCGATGTCGGGGAAAAAGGGCAGGAGGAAAGCTTTTTAAAGGATTTAAAGGGAAGGGTCCAGAATAACTTAGAAGGGCTCTTTCGGGTGCTTACCACGGCAGTTATCGTTCTTTTACAGTTTTTGGTGATTATTTTTCTTCCATTTCTGCTTCGGAGCAGTACGGTATATTTTTACTTTGTTTTAGAATTGTGCTCGGTGGTTGCCATTGTAAGTCTGGTAAATAAAAACCAGAGTGCGAATATGCGGATGGCATGGATCTCGATTGTGCTTTTGCTGCCGATTTCCGGTTTCCTGTTTTACTATCTGTGGGGCAGAGAGGGTGGAAAAAAGAAAAAGCTGGACGCACAGATCAGGGAACAGATCGCATACGGAAGGCAGTTTTTAGAGCAGGACAAGGAGGTATATGAAAAATTCATAAATGCACAGCCTGTTTCCGGGCGCATGGTGAAATACATGGTAAATGAGGGGATTCCTCTGAGGAAGGAAAATGCAGTCAAGTTTTATCCCTCCGGGGAGAAGGCTTTTGAGGATATTTTCCGGGCGATGGAAAATGCGAAGGAGTTTATCCTGATTGATTTTTTCATCGTGGCAGATGGAGCACTTTTCGATAAAATGCATGAAATCCTGAAAAGAAAGGTGGAACAGGGGGTAGAAGTCAAATTCCTGTATGATGACTTTGGTGGTGCGATACGAACCCAAAGGTTTTTCAGACAGATTTTAGAGCATGAGGGGGTTGAAGTGAGGATTTTTAATCCGATTCATAAATATACCGGTCAGCTTTATATGAATTACCGTTCCCATCAGAAAATCGTGGTGGTGGACGGAAAGGTAGGGTTTACCGGAGGGTTTAATCTGGCAGATGAATATGCGAATCTGGTGGAGCGGTTCGGTGTATGGAAGGATACGGGAATCTGCGTGGCAGGGGAAGCAGTGTGGGATCTGACGGTCATTTTTTTACAGATGTGGGAAGCATGTAAAAAGGTTACGGAGCATATCGATTATCTGAAATATAAGAAAAAGGCCTCGGTGGGTGGAGATACGTACTGTCAGGTACTTTCAGACGGACCGGCTTTCAATCCGAAAAATACGATTGAAAGTGTTTATAACCAGATGATTACCTTTGCCGATAAGTTCCTCTATATCACGACGCCATATCTGATCATCGAGGATTTTATGAGGCAGAGTCTGATCGAGGCAGCGAGACGCGGGGTGGATGTGCGTATCGTAACGCCGGGGATTCCGGATAAAAAATATACAAAGATTTTGACGAATTATAATTATGGAAATCTTTTAAAGGAAGGCGTGCATATTTATGAATATACACCGGGGTTCATTCATGCGAAGCAGATCCTTTCGGAAAATGCCGTGATTGTCGGTACGATCAATATGGATTACCGGAGCTTTTATCTGCATTATGAGAACGGGGTGTGGATGTCCGGAGCGAAGATAAAGAAACAGGTAAAAAAGGATTTTAATCAGATATTTGAGGTGAGTAAGGAAATCACTTATGAAGAGTGGTTGAACAGGCCGGGACGCTATAAGCTGATTCAGCCTGTATTAAATCTTTTTTCCACTTTGTTTTAAATATGCTTTGGTGCCGCATTGAAACCACGATTCTCTTTATGATGGTGTCAGAAACCACGGCATGCCGGTTTGCGGTATCTGCTGACAGCTATCCGGAAAAATAAATGATTTCAGACCGGGCTTTTCGCAGGTGGGAAAGAGAGAAAAGGGAGGGAAATTATGATCTATACATGTGTATGCAAGCATTGTCATAAGGTTTTTAAGTCAAAAATCCGGACACTCTGCTGTAAAGACTGCAGAGAAAAGGATGAAGACCAGTTGGATGATATTGTTCAGTATTTGAAACTGTATCCGAACAGCAATGCGCTTCAGATTTCAGAGGAATTGGGGATCCATCCCTATGAAATCATTAAATTTATGGAGGAAGGCTGGCTGGGGGAAGCGAATGGAACCTTTAGCCAGCTTCCGGATGACAGGGAAATATGATGGAAAATGAGCGCTAAAGCGTTTGGTATACGAATTGCAACACATCTTTGATGCTTTTACTATTTGTTTTTTAGTTTAAAAGGAATGGAGAATACGATGATACGATTTGTAAACGGGAGTCTGGCTGCTGCAGGAGAGGGCGAAGTGATCATAGATACCGGAGGAATCGGATATGCAGTCAATGTTCCGGTGTCACTCATGTCTGAACTTCCGGAGCTTGGAGAAAATCTAAAGTTATTTACATATCTGGCGGTCAGGGAAGATGCTATGCAGCTGTTTGGCTTTTTATCCTATGATGACCTGACGATGTTTAAAATGCTCATTGCAGTAAATGGAATAGGGCCGAAGGCAGCACTGGCGATTTTAGGGACCATGAGCTCGGAGGATATTTGCTTTGCTGTGATGGCAGAGGATGCAAAGAGTCTTTCAAGGGCACCGGGAATCGGTTCGAAAACCGCTAAAAAATTGATTTTAGAGTTGAAGGATAAGCTCGATCTGGCAGGAATGTTAGAAGGAAAGCATGGCGCAGTCCTGGAAAATGAGGAGAATTCCTTTGAGGGCCTGGTGTCAGATGCGGTTGCGGCTT
This sequence comes from Lachnospiraceae bacterium, assembly GCA_017476305.1. GTDB lineage: Bacteria > Bacillota > Clostridia > Lachnospirales > Lachnospiraceae > Butyribacter. Next base: position 1,998 of record JAFVAA010000286.1, on the reverse strand, counting down.
TGGTGGCACTTGGTTTTTCGAAAACAGATGCTTCGAAGGCAGTACATGCGGTAGAGTTTACGGAAGAAATCACGGTGGAGGAAGTATTAAAGCAGAGCTTGAAGAATATCATGTAAACAGTTGGATTTCTTAGAAGCCTCCTGTTTCTAAATGTTGGCTGAATGAAATGAGATAGTGCATAATACATAGTATCAGATAGGGGACAAAAATGGCAAAGAGAACAATCGTAACGAGTTTAGAAGGAGATGGCAGTCTCCGGGTGGGAAAGAGGTCTTCGAAGCGGGTTATTACGACACAGATGATACAGGAGGATGAGGGGATAGAAACCAGCTTACGTCCACAGAGGTTAAGTGAATACATAGGACAGAAAAAAGTGAAGGATAATTTAAAGGTTTATATCGAGGCGGCGAAGCAGAGGGGAGAATCCTTGGATCATGTGCTTCTATATGGACCGCCGGGACTTGGGAAAACGACGTTAGCAGGAATCATAGCAAATGAGATGGGGAGCAATTTAAGGATCACAGCGGGACCTGCCATCGAAAAGCCGGGCGAGGTGGCGGCGATTCTTAATAATCTGAAGAATGGAGATATTCTTTTTGTGGATGAAATCCATCGTTTGCCGAAATCGGTGGAGGAGGTTCTTTATCCTGCGATGGAGGATTATGCGATCGATGTGGTCATAGGGAAAGGTCCAATGGCAAAGTCCATCCGTTTTGAACTTCCGAAGTTTACTCTGGTAGGTGCTACTACAAGAGTGGGAATGCTTTCTGCACCGTTAAGAGATCGTTTTGGCGTGGTGAATCGTCTGGAGTTTTATACACAGGAGGAGCTTGCGGATATCATTATTCATTCTGCGAGAAAAATGAATGTGGAGATTGAGGAGGAAGGGGCGATGGAGCTTGCGAAACGTTCCAGAGGAACTCCGAGACTGGCGAACCGGTTTTTAAAACGTGTCAGGGATTTCGCACAGATTAAATATGATGGAAGGATTACGGGTGAGGTGGCAGACTTTGCTTTGAATCTTTTGGAGGTAGATAGGCTGGGACTGGACCAGACGGATCGGAGAATTTTAAAAACGATGATTTTTCAGTACGGTGGCAGGCCGGTAGGAGTGGAGGCTTTGGCAACAGCAATCGGTGAAGAGGCAGATACGGTGGAGGATGTCTATGAACCGTATCTGGTGCAGAATGGATTTGTGAGCAGAACGCCCAGGGGACGCGTGGTGACGGATAAAGCATATGAACATTTGGGAATTGTAAGAGAGGAGACGGAAGAATGAAGTTTACAAAAATGCATGGTTGTGGGAATGATTATATTTATGTGAACTGTCTGGAGGAAACGGTGAAGGATCCGGAGAAGACAGCAATCTATGTGAGCGACAGGCACTTTGGAATCGGTTCGGATGGGCTGATTTTGATTCATCCATCAGATACCGGGGATTTTCGTATGGCGATGTATAACGCAGACGGTTCGGAAGGTGAAATGTGTGGAAATGCGATTCGCTGTGTGGCGATGTATGTGTATGATCGTGGCTTGACGGATAAGACAGCGATTTCCGTAGAGACGAAAGCGGGAATGAAATATCTGGATCTGACGGTAGAGAATGGAAAAGTCGTGCTCGTGAAGGTCAATATGGGGGCACCGATTTTAGAACCGGAGAACATCCCTGTAAAGCTGGGCGACAAACGCTGTATCAGAGAGAAGCTGTCCGTGGATGGAAAAGAGTATGAAATCACGGCAGTTTCCATGGGAAATCCCCATGCAGTTACTTTTGTAGAGGATACGGCTGGCCTGCCATTGGAAACGATGGGACCAAAGTTTGAAAATCATGAACTGTTTCCGAACCGGATCAATACAGAGTTCGTGCAGATTCAAAATAGGAAAGAAATCAAAATGCGCGTGTGGGAACGTGGTTCCGGGGAGACACTTGCCTGCGGAACCGGAGCATGTGCATCTGTGGTCGCCTGTGTACTGAATGGAAAGACGGAGCATGAGGTG
>JAFVAA010000285.1 GCA_017476305.1 Lachnospiraceae bacterium | reverse complement strand
TCTTTTTTTCGTTTCTCCTGTATGACAAAAGATATCCGTTATCATCGTACTTCAGTTTAAAAAGTTTCTCATAGGATGTCATGTCTTCCTTACGCCGTATTTTCTCCTCCACACGTTTTTTTACGTGCTTTTCTTTTATTTCAAGCTGTTTCAGATACTCATTCTTTTCCTGCCCCGCCCTTACATTATCATAATAAATATGAAAATATCTGACCAGCAGGTCACTTCCTATCGTCCCTGTCTTTGTCACCGCATAGACTTCATGCTCCGGCAGGAAATATTTTGCTTTCGTCGTTACCAGCGGCATCATATTCTCTTTTATTTTCTCTGATACCAGCTTACTGTTTGTCTTTACCATCATCAGAAAATCATAGCCGGCAGAGTCAAAATACTTTATATTTTTTATGCTGAAATACCCTCTGTCCAGTATCAGTCCTATGTTTTTGTAACCATATTCCTTTGCCCTGTCAACCATGTAAGTACATTGTGAATTATCAATGATGCTTCCCGGATACAGCTCATAGAACAACGGAGCAGCATTTTCGTGGTTTACAGCATAGCTGATATTAACCTGTTCTTTTTCCGGGTCATCCTTTGCATGCCCGAACTCTGCCATTTCGATTCCCTCTGCCTTTGTATTCATGTTCGTACTGTCATAGCTGATATATATCCCTGAAGATTCCGGCTGGATCTCATTCCACTTCATGATAAATGTTTCTATCTGTGCGTAACGAATGTCATTTTTATAAAATTCTGAAATCTTACTGTCATCCCATACTTTATCTGACTGTATGTAATGCCCCCACGCATAATCACCGAAATACTGCATCGCACTTGTTTCCCGGATGATCATATAGCAGATGATATCCCTGATCAGGGCTGCTTCTTCCATGCCATGGATCGATCCAAGCAGCTCCGTGATCTTCAGCTCATCCATGATCTTATACAGAAGAAAAGAGGCACCGGCCTGGACAGCATCCGAAAATTCAGGAGGCTGTTCCTCATTCCCGCCGGTAATCTCATAATACTGATAAAAATTATCGTTGGGATTCATATTCTCATCATCGATCATTTTACCAATACATACCCTGCTTTCCACTACATATTTTTTATCTTTTTTATATTCTTTTCCGGTCACGTGATACACATACCGGCACTCACGCTGCCGGTATATTTTTGTTCCCTCCGGACGAACGACAACCACATCTTTTCTAAGCATACAGCACCCTCCCAATTTAGTTATGTATATAACTAAAATTATATCATACAGAATAATTTTTTGCAAGCAAAAAGTGGCGAAAAAACGCCACTTTTTTAAAAAATTTTCAAAAATATTTTTTTCAGTTATACGTTAACTTCCCCTAAAAAGTTCCACTCAAACATCAATCTCGCCAAATAATTCCTGCGATTCCTCATCGAAATCACTACGATCTATCTCCTCGTATTCGGACAGATAGTAGAACGGTTCGTCACCATCTGGCACATCTTCTTCCAGTTTCTCCTGCCCTCGCACAAGAACGGGCATCCTCACCTCTATTGATCCGTCATCTAATCGGTGGGCATTGGCCGGGAGTTTATCAAACTCTGTCCTGGCTTCTTTCTCGTCCATCAGTTCGCCGCCCTCACTGTAACTTAGCACATCATATATATCGCCAT
>JAFVAA010000284.1 GCA_017476305.1 Lachnospiraceae bacterium | reverse complement strand
GAAAATGCAGGGGCAGTATGGGAGTGATTATCCGGCGATGATGGCAGCAGCTACTCTGGCGGTCTTACCGATGGTAGTCATTTATGTGATTTTCCAGAAGCAGTTTGTGGAGGGAATTGCAACCTCGGGTGGGAAGCTGTAAAGAAAGGAGAAGTGCTTATGGGGGCATTTTTACGTATGTATAGTCCGTTTGGAAAAGCGATGAACCGATGTGGGATTATTTTTGGAGCGAATCTGCTGTTTGTTCTTTTTAGCCTGACGGTTCTTTTGGCAGGACCGGCATGGGTTGCCTTATATCATGTGCTGCTAAAGGCATACAGGGATGATTGGGAGGTTTCTGTACTGCGTGAGTTTTGGTATGGTTTTAAAAGTAATTTCAAACAGGCGATGGTTGCCTGGCTGTCCATTCTCCTGTTTCTCATTGTGAGTATTGCGGATATCCGTTATCTGACTTATATCGGAGAGTCTGTCAGATATCTGCGCTATTTGATTTATCTGATTGCGGCGTTTGTGCTGGTGCTCACGCTGTATCTGTTTCCGGTGATGGCAGTGTTTTCGGATACACTTCCGCATCTTTTGAGAAATGCCTTTTATTTCGCAGGGAAAAATCCGGTCCGGATGATAGGGGTGCTTCTTCTTGGCACAGTGCCTTTTTTACTTACCTATGCGGATTTACAAAGGCTGCCTTTATATAGCTTTTTATGGGCTTTTTGTGGATTTGCACTGCTTGCCATGATTATTTCAAGGCTTTTATACCGGGATTTTATGGATGCGGTCCATAAAAATGGATGTAATAATAAATGAATAAAAAGCATAACGATTCTCGCCTGACGGAATGGCTATTAATAAACGAATAAAGCAGCTGTCTGTACGGGAGTTTTTATAGAAAATACGGGGGGAGCATATAAAAATCCGGTGTATAAAAATTTAAAAGGAGAGGTTTGAAATGAGCATAATATTTCATGAAAAAACACGAGTATTTCATATTTCAAATAATCAGATCAGTTATCTGCTTCATATCATGGAGAATGAACAGGTGGAAAATTTATATTTTGGGAAACGGATTCATGATAAAGAGGATTATTTTTTCCTTCACGAAGAAAGAGAACGAGGGCATATGGTAATCTCTCTGCCGGAGCCATCGAAGCTGTCCATGCAGTATGTCAGACAGGAATTTCCGGTTTATGGGACCGGTGATTTTCGTACCCCTGCCTGTACGATTTTACAGGAGGATGGAAGCAGGATCATGAATTTTAAGTATGTTTCCCATGCGATTTTTCCGGGGAAACCACTTTTAGAAGGACTTCCGGCTACTTATACAGAGAAGGATGAGGAAGCGGAAACTTTAGAAATTTGTCTCTTTGATGAAAAAACAGAGACCAGACTGATCCTTTCCTATACGATTTTTGAAAACTATCCATCTATCGCAAGACATATCCGTGTTACACAGGAGGGCGAAAATCCTGTGGTCTTAGAGAGGATGATGAGTGCCTGTGTAGAGTTTCCGGATATGGATTTTGAAATGGTTCAGCTGTCCGGAGCATGGGTGAGGGAAAGACAGATCCGTACCCGGAAGCTGGAGATGGGGATTCAGGCGATTCAGGGACT
>JAFVAA010000283.1 GCA_017476305.1 Lachnospiraceae bacterium | reverse complement strand
TTGCTGATAATGATATCCGTCATTCCATTCCACGATTTATGGAACTTAAGAATATGGAGCATAACCAGGCACTGGCAGAGGCTGTAAAGCTATTTGCCGAAGATCTAAGGCTTTCTCCGGCACAGGTTGCGCTTGCGTGGTTGCTCTATCAGAAGCCATTTATTGTTCCGATTCCAGGGACAAAGACGGAAGTCAGATTGCAGGAAAATATGAGTGCGGCTTATGTTGACTTGACGGGTGAGGATTATAAAAAACTGGATGAGATTTTGAAGGAACATACGGTCATCGGGGCAAGATACTCTGAAGCGACAGAAAGCATGACGGACAGATCATGAGAGATGAAGAGAGAGGGTATGATTATGATGGTTCATAACAAAATTATTAAGACAGTAGCCATTTTTTTATCGCTGTGTATGATGTTTCTTAGCTTGACGGATCAAGTGGAAGCAAAAAGCAAGGGGAAAAAGCCGATTGTCATTTCCTTTGATCACAGAAGGAATATCGGAAGTACGAAAGGGATGAGTACAGATGCTGTTTCTTCAGCGACTATATACTCCGGTGCAACCGGTGAAAAAAAGTCAACGATTGAAGTGATCCGGTCTACGATTAAAAGTGGTACAGGGGCGGCAAATTTTAATATTAAGGTGAAAAAAACATACAGTAAAAACTACAGAAAGACCGTAAATCGTGCAAGAAAAGAGATAGATAATGACACGCAGGTAAAGTTAGTGAAGAAAAAAGTGTCTGGGCTTAAAAAGTATGATACGGTGTATCTTGTGATACCGGTCTGGCATGCGACATTGCCGCAGCCGGTAAAGGTATTCCTAAAAGCGAATGACTTTTCGGGGAAAAAGATTTATGTATTTGGTTCCCATCTGGGGAGCGGGTTTGGAGAAAATGTGGAAAAGATAAAGGAACTTTGCCCGGATGCCAAGGTGATTGCAGGAAAGGCTTATGAAGGGGATGCGAAGAATAAGAGTGTGAAAAAGAGCGTAAAAAAGTGGCTGAAAGCAAATTCGTAATGAAGAAGGGGGCAAAAAGGTATGAAAAAATTTCTTTCTATCATTCTTTTATCGGTCTGCAGCATGGTTTTCGCCGGATGTGGTAATGGACAGGCAACAAATAATAACAGTGGTTCTGCCGGGGACGGGAGTATAGAGCAGACGACGGAAAATCATGTTTCGTCAGAGGAGAAGTCCGAGGACAACAAGGCGGGGCAAAAAGCAGACAGTAAGGAAGGCATAGTGGTATGGTTCAGTCGTGTGGGAAATACAGAATTTCCGGATGATGTTGATGCAACTTCCAGTGCCAGCTTAATCAATGATGGTGGACAACTCAAGGGGAATGCCGGAGTTCTCGCAGAGTGGATTTCTGAAGAAACAGGTTATGACACTTTTGAAATCGTGACGAAAAACTCATATCCTGTGGATTATGGGGAAACAACAGAAGTGGCAAAGGATGAACAAAATGCAGATGCCAGACCGGAACTAACGGCACAGATCGAGGGCTCCGCGGAATATAAAACCGTTTATCTGGTATTTCCAAATTGGTGGGGTGATATGCCGCAGGCACTGTATTCGTTCTTTGATGAATATGATTTTTCGGGAAAAAAGCTGAATGTTTTTGTGACACATGGCGGCAGCGGTTTTTCAGATACGATTAGTACAATCAAATCTTTGGAGCCGGATGCAGAGGTAGAGGAAGGACTTTCTGTAAGAGATTCTGATGTTCCGGATTCAGAGAAGGATGTGAAGAACTGGGTGAAGGAGCATTGATGGAAGGAGTGATTTTGTGAAAAATACATTCAGGCGGATCGTTGCTTTTACAGCAGTTCTGGCATTGATTTTATCGGAGATGGTCTGTTTTTTGAAACCGGTGGAAGCACAGGCGGCAACAAAGAAATTAACTTTGACCACAGCGAATGGGAAACTTATCGTAAAAGACGGGAAAAGACAAATAAAAACATATACCGTAAATGCAGGAAGTACATTTCGGTTTGTGAATAAGAGCAAAAATATTTCCCGTATTACTTACCGTTCATCTAATAAAAAAGTGCTTACAGTCTCCAAAAAAGGAGTTGTTTCCGTTAAAAAAGATGCAGAGGGCAAGTCGGTAAAAATCCGTATTACTGCAAAATACAAAAAGAAAAGGATAAAAGTTAATCTGAAAATAACCGTAAAAGAGAAAAGTACGGCTGTACCATCAGTTACCGCTTCTCCGACAAAAAATCCGGATATATCTGACAATAGTGTGCAAAGCACAGAAACTCCGACAGTATCTCCTGCCATTCCTGCACCAACGGCTACACCGGATGCGGTCAGCAGTGCAACACAAAGTACGGAGGCACCGACGGGAACGCCACAGATGACACTGGAGCCGACAAGTGAAGCGACAGAAGCACCACAGGCAAGTGCAGAGCCGACAGAACCAAAGTCAAAGG
>JAFVAA010000282.1 GCA_017476305.1 Lachnospiraceae bacterium | reverse complement strand
TCAGGTGCTTTTTTAGCTCTTAGTATTTATCCCTAATCCTTCAAAAGTTACTTAGATCAGAGCTCCTCCCTACTACCCCTCATCCTTTTCGATCCTGCAGCTATGATGCTTATACCCCTTCCCTTTACTCGAAATATCTTTATCATAATTTATCCCTATGAGCAAAATGTTTCCCCTATAGTGCTCCAATTCACTCAGATACTTTTTTCCCCGAATCTGCTCTACCGCCTCTTCGGCACTCCTCCCATATTTCAGCTCAATCAGAAGTGCGGGCTTGTCTGAATATTGGGGTGCGGGCAGATAGACCAAATCTGCATACCCCCGACCGGTATCCAGTTCCTTTATCGTCGTATAGTATTTCTGCGCCACATAATACGCATATTGTACCGCATAGGAAAGAGCCGCTTCATCATGATAGGTCTTATTTTCCGCTTTATCATGTGCCGCTTCCAAAAGCTCCGCAACCTTCCCCTCATCGCATTCCCACGTCGCCTGTAAAAGCTCTCCTGATTTTCGAAACGCCAGAAAGGTTTCTTCCCATTCTTCGTTATCTGTGGAATCCTGAAACACCTCCAAAATTTCCTTATTCGGAATAAAAACCTCTCCTGTCTCACTATCATAGCCCAAGTATCCCAAATGAATTAAAAGAGCCAGCACATCATCCCTGCTAAAAAACGTCGTCATATCATTCTGGTACCTGCGCAGATTGACCTTAACTCTGCCACCGTCCATCAAAAGTGCAGTAGCCTCCTTCAACCCGTCGAAATCCCTTCTGATATATTCTGCCAAAGCCTCAAAGGTTTCCGTATTATTCCAATAATTTTGTATCCATCCCGTAGATATGGCATTTACTACAGAAAGAGGACTATAGATATGAATTTTTTGCTCATGATAATCTCCCTGACGATACAGTTCTCTCTTATCCACAGGAATACGATCACTAATCAAATATCCATCATACCAGTCGGACACCTCATCGTAATGCATTTCAAACTGTTCGCACAGCTCCTTTACCTCTTCCTCCGTAAATCCTGCATACCTGGCAAGCTGCATTGGAGCCACCATGGAATACTCATAAAACATATTCAACGCAGAATGCTCCCCATATTTTTTAATCGGCAAAATCCCTGTCATATAAGCAAGTGCCACATATTCCTTATCTTTCAGCCAGTCACGCAGAAAATTCAAATATACAATCTGCTCCTCCTTCGCTTCCTTACAAAGACGAAACACTGCATCCCATTCATCTATGACAATCACGAACTGTTTTTCCGTTTCCGCATATACATCTAACATGGACTGTATCAGATCATCTGTATCAAAAAAATCCACATCAGGATATTTCTTTTTCAATTCCCGGACAATCAGCCTTTGCATTTTTAATAGCCCATCTCCTACGGAGCCATTTCTTTTAATAAAATCCGTCATCACCACCCGGATTACATGAAACTTCCCGAGATACATATCCCATCCTTCTTTTTTTGCTAATTTCCTCTGCTCAAAAAGAAATCTGCTATCCTCCCGCCCATAGTATGCGCAAAGCATCTCTGCCGCCATAGACTTTCCAAACCTGCGCGGACGGGAGACACTGACATATTTCTGCTTTGTCTTTACTACAGAATTTATAAATAAAATCATTTCCGACTTATCCACATAGATATTGGAATTTACCGCTTCCTCAAAAGACAGATACCCCGGATCCAAATATACTCCCATATTACTCCCCCACCTTCTTCTCCAGATAATCCCACGCTGCCTTCATCTGGCTATCCACCTCCGTCTTCCCGTCCGAAAGCTTCACGGGCTTTTCCTCCAGTTCCGCTTTCACATCCGGCGTGAGGCCTTTTCCATGGATATTTCTCCCCTTCGGTGTATAATACTTCGCTGTCGTAATCTTTAACGCGGAGCCATCTCCCAGGTCAAAAATTCCCTGCACGATTCCCTTTCCAAAGGTCTGTGTTCCTATGAGCGTTCCCACGCCTTCATCCTGAAGTGCTCCGGAAAACACCTCAGAAGCACT
>JAFVAA010000281.1 GCA_017476305.1 Lachnospiraceae bacterium | reverse complement strand
ATTGACCGCAATCCTGTCTTTAATGCTCTGATTCGGATTATAGTACTCCATTTTCCCTAAAATTTCTCCGGAAAGCTGATGCTTTTTCATATACCCGTTCAGCCTCAAAAGAGGAGTATTTCCTATCAGCTCTATAATAGAATCATAAATCTTCAACCTTTATCATCCCCCCTTCTGCCTTCCTGCCAAAGCGAAAGCATTTTCCTGAAAATCACATACTATTTTTTATATTATAGGAAACGAAGTTTCCTATAATCGCAAAAAACCAGAGGCTAAAATCGCACCTGTGGTTTTCCAGTCAGTTTCTCTGATTTTTTACAGTCCATTTATAACACATGAGATTTATGTCTTATAAACTGATAACCAAACTATAGCACAAATCAAAGTTTCTGACTAATATTCATATCTTTTCACCTGTAATCAATTTTTTTTATCATTAGCAGTTCTTAATACGGGAAGGATTTGAACTATTCTACTTATCCACTGATTATGCAGCACTTGATCAATGAGAATCCATTCCGTAGTATTTTATGCACAGCATAGTAATATCATCAAACTGTTCATGTTCTCCTATAAAGAAATCAATATCTTCCCTTACACTCTGTATGGTCTCCTGCGGATTATCGGACATATGCATATTTAAAGCAGTCGTCATACGCTCCGTATTATATTTTTCCCCTGTGACATTCTTAGCATCTGTCACCCCATCTGTATACAGGAACAGAATATCTCCTTTCCCGAGTGTCAGCTGATATTCTCTATATTCATTATCCTCCATGGTACCGAGAGGTGCATAATGCTTTGTCTTTATTAACTCATATCCACCAGATCCGTCACGCCGGATAGCAGGATATTCATGACCTGCATACTGCAAAAAACAGACCGTATATGCTCAATCTGTAAAACCATTTTTTCCATTTACATCCTATTCTTTTTTTCACATGCATCCCCTCCATATGTCTATTACGTACTATTGTTTTTGGCATACTTTATTCAATTCAGCTCTTATATACGAATTGTATGAATTATCTTCTATACTATTTTATAAAAATTCTCCCCTTACTTGTCAAGAGCCATCTTTCCGGTTCTTCCCAAGCCTCCTTAACCACTTTCCGGATGCGTTATTAAAAAACACCTGATCCTTATAGATTTTTCCGGCATACACCGCCACTCCCATCATCCGGTCCCGATACCGTATTCCTAATTCCAAAAAACAAAAGTGCCATAACCAGCGCAGCCACGCCACTTATAGCACTTTACATATAACGAAAAAGGAGAATTTCCCCTCACTCTTTATACTTTTCCAGCTCCTCTATATAAAGCTCCCCAATGTCACTGAGCTTATGATTTTTTCGCAGAATATACCCAATCGTAAGCGGATCCTCCTCCTTTAACTTAATCGTGATAAACCCGTCCTTTAACGCAATGCTGTCCGTCATAATGCCGGTACCAATCGAATACCCGTTTAAAGCCGCCATGATTTCCGCTGAAGTCGCCCGGTCGTTCGATTTAATCAGCCTTTCATAATCATAATTTTCCAATGCCTCTTCTGACAGATAAAACTCGCTGTCACTGCTCTGGTCAAAGCTGACACAAGGGAATTCCTTTAAGTCCTCTAAGGAGATTTCCTTTTCCAAAGCCAATGGATGATCCTTCCAGACATAGGCAAAGGTTTCACGTACCATGAGCGGATAAAATTCCAACTGGTATTCCCGGAACAGCTTTTTCAAAACATTTTCATTGTGTTTCGAATAGGCAATTACCCCGATTTCACTTCGGATTTCTCTGACATTGGTAAGCACCTCGTCCGTCCTGGTCTCTTTGACAGAGTACACATATTTTCCTGCCTCACATCTTCTGACCGTATTCAAAAAAGCATGCACGGCAAATACATAATGCTGCATCGACACGGAAAAATGCTTTTTCTCCTTATCCTTTTCCAAAAAACGATCCTCTATCAACTCATACTGACTCACTGCCTGCTTTGCATAGGAAAGAAACT
>JAFVAA010000027.1 GCA_017476305.1 Lachnospiraceae bacterium | reverse complement strand
ATTTTCCTCACTATAGTAATTGGACCACTGCTCATCTCCCTCTGCGGCATAATCAATCGTATATTTCGGATTATTATAGCTGCCTAAATAGTCCCATATTTTAGAAATTTGTACATTCTTTCCAAAGTCAAAGATAATATCTCCTTTTTCACTCGCCTTCACCAGGGACATCGAGGTGGCAGGCACCGTTCTGCTTCCCAGATCAGCAAATGCTGTCACTGCATAGAGAACGGTAATGACTGCCACGATAATGTAATCCAGCCTTACCATCCCCGGCAGATCTTCACTGGTCCGGATCACCGGCTTTACCACATTCCTTGCCTTCGCTCTCTCCTCTGCCTCCCGTATTTTTTCCAATCTCTTTGGATTTTTCAAAAGCTTTCTCCTGTAATTCTTCGATGCAATTTCCTGCTGTACTGCGGGTTCCTTGTCCAAAAGATACTGTGTGACCGCCACGTAGAGCATCAGATCAAAGGTAAGGAGCATGAGAAGAGACACCACCTTTGGATAAAGTGCCAATCTGTCAAAATTATTCGGATCATAGAAGAACATCACCTGCGCCATATTTAAAAAGCTTACAGCGGAAAGCGAAACATACAGGATAAAGTTCTGCACCTTCGGACGAATCGCAAAGCACAGGATCAGGAGAACCATCGCCGGATAGACATATCTCTCATGCATACGGACTGACATCGTAAACATACCGGTCACAATGAGCGCACCGGTAAAATAGTATTTCGTTTCCCGCTGTTTGCTTTTAAAGTTCACAAAGACCGCTAATGCGAGAATCTGCAGGATGAAAAATGTTCCCCACACCCTGTATGAAAAATACAGAAAGCCCTCCTTCTGGGGTGTCCAGTTCTTTCCTAAAAGCCCCCAAAAGTTATATGCATTCACGGAAGCATACGGATAGGAGCTAATGGTATCTGCATACTGCTTAATGATCGGACTGTCCGCAAAGTCTCCACGGAAACCAAACGGAATGATCAGAAGGAACATCATGAGGATTGCCACAAGTCCAAGTCCCAGATGCGTAAAAAACTTCTTTATAAAAACTTCTCTCGTTTCCTTTTTCCAGTTTTCCAAAATGACCTGCTCTATAATTCCAAAAATAAGCACCGGCGTAAAAATGAGCGTCTGCGGTTTGATAAGAATACCGGCTGCAAACACGAAATAGGACGGTATCAGCTTCTTTTCCGTCACCAGATAGCACATAAGCAATACAAATACCGTAAATACACTATCTACCTGCCCCCAAATGACACTATCCAGAAAAACAGCAGGTGTGATCAAAAAAATTCCTGCCAGATAAGCGGCCGCCCGCTTACTGATGTGCTTCCCTGCTATTTTATAGATGAGCCAGCCTGTAACCAGATCTGCTATGATTGCCGGAGACTTGGTAAGTACGATCGCCATTGTTCCATCGCCCATATGAAAAATGGAACGTAAAAAGCCAAGTACATACAAAACATACATATATCCTGGCGGATAATCCGTAAATGCATCCAGAGAATAGAATTTAGAGATTCCATTTTCATAGATCATCGTACTCCAGCCCATAAAACAATTCATGTCCACATCATACCCACGGTAGCTTGCTGCACCGATCATACGGATAAGGCCTGTCACCGCTAAGATCACCAGGATAAGTGTTTTTCCCTGTGCCTCATCCTTCCCGGAGTCCTCCCTTTTCGGAAGCACCAGATACTTCTTTAATGGTGCATAGCACACACACATTAGAATGCAGAACAGCACAGTTGCCAATATGATATATTTCATTTTCATCCTCCTAATAAAACCATTTTCCTATATTATTTTTTACAATTCCTAAGCATGGTTTTTGTATATCTATAAATGCTTAAAATCTATTTTTTTACATGCTGATGTGTGAACAGATGGTCTGAACAGTATTCATAATTCCCATCACATTTCGAGCAGAACCGGAAATCAAGCTCCGGAGCATCAAGCTCCGTTCTGCCGCAGATGGCACATCTGTGCCTTGCCCCACCCTCGTATACATTTTGAGGTCTGGTTCTTCTCCTGTACTCCCTGCGTCTGTGAATTTCCCTCGGATCGATCCTTTTATAGTTCCTGGTGGCAAAAAAGTATAGCAGAAAATTGAGAAGTGCCACTACGATTGCTGCCGCCAGGCCAAAATAGATCCCTGCATATCCGGTCTGGTCATATCGTACCAGATAAATGATCGCCAGGCGCAGATAACTGAAGATCTGATAGATCAAAAAGAGTGCATCTAACAGTGCCAGCCACTTGACCTTGATCGGTATCACAAAATACAAAAGCAGCCGCATATCCGGATTACTCAGTGCAAATGCAAAGAACATCGACCAGTACATATACTGGAACCCTCCATAGTATATACTGACATGCAGAGGACACAGATAGAGGATCAGCCCTGCTATGATATTGAACAGATACCCGGAAAGAAAATACATGTTAAAGCGGAACGTTCCCCACTCCTGCTCTAAAGACCTGCCGAACATCAAAAACAGATTTACTTCGATGAAAAGGAACAGGATAGAGATGACAGTTCCTCCCAGGGTTCCTCCTGCATCCAGAGGCTCTAAAAGAAATGTAAACAATCTCCAGACCTGTCCATGAAAAACGGCATCAAAATTCAGTGCCAGATATCTGCTATAGATATACGGATTGATCAGACTGATCGCAGCACCGGCACAGTACAGCACGATCACATAGCGTATCAGATCCCTGATTGCATACCTTCCGAATTTACGTTCCAATTTATTTAATAACTGATTCATAACCGACCTCTCTCCACACTGCCAGGCACCTCATGCGTGCCCGGCAGTATTATATACTTTGTAACAAAATTTTCCACATTCCATTATAGTGACAGGACTTTCCTTTGTCAAACAGAAAAAGGCGGCCTGATTTTCAGACCACCTGTTCCTTTATGCAGATACATCGATGATTTTGTCTGTTTTTCTATCTTTCCGGCACATAATAAGCTACACCCGGCAGCAGATAAATATTTTCCAATCCGTTTCTCCCGATGAACATCTGAAGAAGCTTCTGATCCTTCACAAGCTCTGACATCGTGTCTCCCGGCTGGACTACATAACGAATCCAGGCATCTTCTTCTGCCGTACCGGAGCTTCTCCCGTCCTCATCCTCTGACATTCTCACATTTGGAGGAGGAGGCAGCGGCGGTAATGGTCTGCCGGAGCCCGGTTCCGGCTGTGGTCTTCCGGGCTCCGGTGATGTCTCTGGCAGCAATGGTCTATTTGGCTCCGGCCTTCCCTGCCCCGGTCGGTCCGGTTCCGGCCTTCCCTGTCCCGGCAATACCGGTGGCAGAGGCAGCGGTCTTTCCCTTGCAGGGATACACAATGTATCACCAATCTGTAAATTAAATACATCCACATAAGGATTTGCACGTAGGATCAAAGCAAGAGGCACTTCTAATTTTTTACTGATCTCATACAGGGTATCCCCCTGCTTTATGGTATAAGTATAACCATTACAAAATTCATAATTCATATGACATTTCCTGCTTACTTTTTCCATAATAATATATGAACACATCAAAAAAAAGTGACAGGTGTGATTTTTCCATTTGTTTACGGTTGCAATAGCGAAAAAGTTGTCATATAATAGGAAGTCGTGGCATATTGTACCATGTCAGTATATGCGGGAAACACAGGGTATACACTATGATAGCTGCTTTTGAAACGTTCCTGTCCATGGACGGACCGTCCGCAAACGGTGCGCCTGTAAAAAGGTCAGACAGTACCATCCGTTTAAAAGCAGCAGTCTTTGGAGGAATTTATGAAATTAAACTACAATACACTCGGAATCGACATCGGTTCCACTACGGTAAAAATTGCAATCCTAAATACAGAAGGCGAGATCATCTTCTCCGATTATCAAAGGCACTATGCAAACATTCAGGAGACTCTGGCGTCCATCATAAATGATGCCTATGAGAAGTTTGGTGATCTGCCGCTTTCTCCTATGATTACGGGCTCCGGCGGTCTGACGCTCGCAGGGCATCTTGGCATTCCTTTCGTACAGGAGGTAGTAGCAGTCGCCACATCCTTAAAGGACTATGCGCCTCATACAGATGTCGCCATAGAGCTTGGCGGTGAAGATGCGAAAATCATCTACTTTACCGGCGGAATCGACCAAAGAATGAACGGAATCTGCGCCGGAGGTACAGGCTCCTTCATTGACCAGATGGCAAGCCTTTTAAAAACAGATGCAAAAGGCTTAAATGAATATGCGAAAAGCTATGAAGCCATCTATCCGATTGCTGCCAGATGCGGTGTATTTGCGAAATCAGATATCCAGCCCCTCATAAACGAAGGAGCTACCAAAGAGGATCTTTCTGCCTCCATTTTCCAGGCAGTCGTAAACCAGACCATCAGCGGTCTCGCCTGCGGAAAACCGATTCGCGGAAATGTAGCATTCCTCGGTGGTCCTCTCCACTTTCTGACAGAGCTCAGACAGGCATTTATAAAAACCCTGAACTTAAAGGGAGATGCCATCATTGCACCGGAGCATTCCCACCTGTTCGCTGCTTCCGGTGCCGCTATGAACGCCGGAGAGGAGGGGCAGACCTCTCTTGGCATTTTAAAACAGAAATTATCTGAGAAAATCCATATGGAATTCGAAGTTACCCGTATGGAACCTCTGTTCCATAATGAAGACGAATACCGGGAATTTTTAAAGGAGCATTCCAAAAAGGATGTGAAAAAGCAAAGCTTTGCCGACTATGAGGGAAATCTTTTTTTGGGAATCGATGCCGGCTCTACGACTACGAAGGTCGCCGTCATCGGGGAAGACGGTTCTCTTTTATATTCCTTTTATGACAATAATAACGGAAGCCCTTTGAAGACAACGCTAAGGGCAATGAAAGACATCTATTCCAAAATGCCTGCCGGAGCGAAAATCGTCCGCTCCTGCTCTACCGGTTACGGAGAGGCACTTATAAAAGCAGCCCTTAAACTCGATGAGGGTGAAGTAGAGACGGTTGCCCACTATAATGCTGCTGCATTTTTCGAACCGGAGGTAGACTGTATCCTGGATATCGGCGGCCAGGACATGAAATGTATCAAAATCAAGAACCACTCGGTAGATAAAGTACAACTCAATGAAGCTTGTTCATCCGGATGCGGTTCCTTTATTGAAACCTTTGCGAAGTCCCTGAACTATGAAGTTGCTGACTTTGCAAGGGTGGCGCTTTTTGCCGAAAATCCAATTGATCTCGGTTCACGCTGTACAGTCTTCATGAATTCAAAGGTGAAGCAGGCTCAGAAAGAGGGAGCCAATGTTGCCGATATCTCTGCCGGACTTGCCTATTCTGTCATCAAGAACGCGCTTTTAAAAGTCATCAAGCTCACTGATCCGAAGGATTTAGGAGAAAAGATTGTCGTGCAGGGCGGTACCTTTTATAACGATGCCGTATTAAGAAGCTTTGAACGCATTTCGGGCTGTACGGCAGTGCGTCCGGATATTGCCGGAATCATGGGAGCCTTCGGTGCGGCACTGATTGCAAGGGATCACTACACCGGTGAAAAAACCTCCATGCTCAGCATCGAGGAAATCAATGCCCTTCGCTTTGAGACATCCATGACGAGCTGTAAAGGCTGTACCAACCATTGTCTGCTTACGATCATCCGTTTTACCGGCGGCAGACAGTTCATCTCCGGAAACCGGTGTGAACGCGGGATTGGAAAGCAGAAAAATGAGAAAAATATACCGAATTTATTTGAATATAAAAACAAACGTCTCTTTGACCACTATGTACCATTGGAAAACAGCAAGGCAGAACGTGGCGTGGTAGGAATTCCGCGTGTCCTGAATATGTATGAGAACTATCCGTTCTGGTTCACCTTTTTTACAGAACTGGGATACCGCGTAGTCCTTTCGCCGGAATCCAGCAGAAAGATCTATGAGCTGGGAATCGAATCCATCCCCAGTGAATCGGAGTGCTATCCGGCAAAGCTCGCCCATGGTCATATCAGCTGGCTCATAAAACAGGGGATCGACTATATTTTCTACCCTTGTATCCCATATGAGCGCACAGAGACAAAGGAGGCAAATAACCACTATAACTGCCCGATCGTGACCTCTTCTGGCGAAACTATAAAGAACACTGCAGAGCAGCTGCGGGATGACAGGATAAAATCCCAGAATCCTTTCATGTCCTTTGAAAATGAAGAAATCCTGACGAAACGCCTCGTGGAATTCTTCACGGAAGAAAACTATATCCCGGCAAAGGAGATAAAGGAAGCTTCCGCCAAAGCCTGGGCAGAGCTCATGCAGGAGAGACGGGACATTACCGAAAAGGGCAAAGAGGTTT
>JAFVAA010000280.1 GCA_017476305.1 Lachnospiraceae bacterium | reverse complement strand
TACCATCTCTGCGATTTCCATCGTGTCTTTATCCGTCACACGAAACCCTTCCTCGAATCTGGTCTCCATCCCTACTCTGCTGATCCACTGACTGATCTCTTTCCCGCCGCCATGTACGATAATTGGCTGCATTCCCACCAGCTTTAAAAGTGCCACATCTTTGATGACACTTTCTTCGAGTGCCTTATCGGTCATGGCACTGCCACCGTATTTGACCACCACAATTTTATTATTGAAATCCCTGATATAAGGGAGTGCCTCTATGAGCGTTTCTGCCTTTACCGTAATCTGATCCATATATACTTCTTTTTCTTCCCTGCTCACGTTCTTCTCCACCTTTCTGTCCTGACTTAAAACCAACAGTAACCATTATACTTCTGTTTTCTTTTTTATGCAAGTACCCGATGGCTTTATATTGCATTTCCTATTTAAATATGATATAAATATAGTAAACAAATGTAGTGCATTTTTTTAATGCGTTTACTTTAGTAAAAGGAGGTAAATCATGACAGAGGAAGAAGGGAAACAAAGTCTGATCGACAGATATGTTATGTTATTACGTATCAAGGCAGATGAGCAGGGAATAAATAAAACCCTGGATATTGAGATTGCAGTTACAAAGGTAAAATTGTCATCTTATAATGTAGACATTGAATCCATTGAAAAAATGATACTCGGGGAATGAATTTCTTTCCATGCTTGCAATTCTTTATATTTCTGCTTATACTAAAGGATATATACATTTATTAGGAGGTTTTTAAAGATGAAGGAAAAAGTTATTCTCGCCTATTCCGGCGGACTGGACACCACTGCGATTATTCCATGGTTAAAGGAAAACTATGATTATGAAGTGATCTGCGTCTGCATTGATGTCGGTCAGGAAAGTGAACTGGATGGATTGGAGGAAAGAGCAAAGTCATGCGGAGCATCCAAGCTCTACATCGAAGATGTGATTGACGAATTTTGTGATCATTACATCGTTCCCTGCGTTCAGGCAAATGCGATTTATGAAAATAAATACCTGCTCGGAACCTCTATGGCAAGACCTTTGATTGCAAAGCGTCTGGTAGAAATTGCCCGCATCGAAGGCGCAACTGCTATCTGCCACGGTGCGACCGGAAAAGGAAATGATCAGGTGCGTTTCGAACTCGGCATCAAGGCTATGGCTCCGGACATTAAGATTATCGCTGCATGGAGAGATCCGAACTGGACCATGGATTCCCGCGAATCCGAAATCGAATACTGCAAGGCACACGGAATCCATCTTCCGTTTTCCGCAGACAGCAGCTACAGCCGTGACAGAAACCTCTGGCACATCAGCCATGAAGGTTTAGAGCTTGAAGATCCGGCAAATGCACCGAACTTTGACCATCTTCTGGTACTTGGGACAACCCCGGAGAAGGCACCGGAGGAAGGCGAAATCGTAACCATGACCTTTGAAAAGGGTGTACCAAAGAGCGTAAACGGAAAGGAAATGAAGGTTTCTGATATCATCCGTACCTTGAATAAGCTCGGTGGAAAGCATGGAATCGGCATTGTGGATATCGTGGAAAACCGCGTCGTAGGAATGAAGTCCCGTGGCGTATACGAGACTCCGGGCGGCACGATCCTCATGGAAGCACACCAGCAGTTAGAGGAGCTGATTTTAGACCGCGATACGTATACCATGAAGAAAGAGATTGGAAATAAATTTGCAGATATCGTCTATGAAGGAAAGTGGTTCACACCGCTTCGTGAGGCAGAGCAGGCTTTTATCGAGAGCACACAGAAATACGTGACCGGTGAAGTGAAGTTCAAACTCTATAAGGGAAATATCATTAAGCAGGGCACTACATCTCCATACTCCATCTACGATGAGGATATTGCGTCCTTTACGACAGGAGAACTCTATAACCATGTCGATGCTGCAGGCTTTATCAATCTGTTCGGCTTATCTTCCAAGGTTCGTGCGATGAAAATGGGACCTTTTGAAGAATTAAAGGAAAAATAATTAGGATTTACCGTTGAAGCTGAAATTGTTCCATGCTTCGCGCATCCGGCTCTGAAAGAGCCGTTCGTTACTGAAATGGCGAAGCCGTGGACAGTAAAAACAAATCCCCTCCTATGGATTTCCACGGAGGGGATATCATTTTTCTTAAATATTACTTTTTACTTCGAACCGTAAGCTGTTATTCTCCAATATCTGAATGGTACTTAAAAAAGCAGTTTATTCCTCCTTCTGGATCATCTCGATTACGGAGGTCAGAAGCCCGCTCTCCTCCTGCACTTCCCCAATCTGATTCAGGGAACCATCCTCGAATTTTTCCACCAATACAGGATTTGCATTTACCGGTCTTACTAAAGCATAGTACCATGCCTTATCCTTTTTCGAATCCCATGCACAGAAGATTGTAGACGCAGTATTTCTGTTATTGTATTTCGCAGGCATCGTAATCTGAATGACCAAAAGATCATCTGTAATCTGCATGGAAAGAAAATCAAATTCATCCTCCATAAACGGGCAGGCGATTTCTCCCAGATAAGCCTCCTCAAAAAGCTCCTTCACATAAGTCCCATGCTCTTTATTCAGTCTCTCTGCACAAGTCCCTTTTTCTGTAAAAAGGTGCTTTGGAAGGATATTGGACTCGAACGCCTGTCTCATCATCACGTGATATTCGTCAATCGTGACTTCTTTTTTCACCTCTTTTTTCTGGATATTTACAGGAACCACCAGGTTATGGGTATAAGGATTTATGACAGCGCCCTGCACTCCCGGATTCTGTTTTAACATATTGATACAATCCTGAAATGGTATATTGAGCGTCATCGGAAACTTCGGTGCATTTTCCCCGCCCTTATCCAACTGCTCCATGGCAGTAAAGAGCGGAAGAAACTTGGTCCCCTCTCCATTTTCCAAAAGACAAGGTCTGGGATTCACTCCCTCTGGCAGAAACTTGTCTTTCCCGCTGTTCCGAATGATCTGCTGTATCACTTCTGGCGCAGTATTTGGCGGAAGGATAGCAGGCACCAAAAAAACGGTATGCTCCATAAGCTCCGAAAACTCCTTTGGAAACCCCTTCTCCGGTGCTTTTTTTATTTCGTCCAGCATTTTTTCCAATTTTAAATTCTCCATAATTTT